>JBFHEQ010000092.1:0-9278 GCA_041584075.1 Hydrogenophaga sp. | reverse complement strand
TTGAGATAACGCGCGTCCGACCAGGTGGCCAGCCACTGCGGCGCGAAGGCCACAAAGATGGCGGTGCACATGCCCGTGAGGAAAGCGTCACCCCAGGCCATCAACCAGCGGGCCACAAGCACTTGCTCCTGCACGGCACCCCCCACCAACCGGTGCAACACCTCCAGCAACACGCCGGAAAGAAACACCGCCACCGCCGTGCCCAGAAAGCCCCGACCCAGGGTGTAGACAAAGAGGTTGGCGGGCAGCCAGCGGCGCAAGACCTGCCCGATGAGCAAGGTGATGGTGGCCGGGGCGAGGCCAATCCAGACCCATTGCGACAACACAGTGGCCGCATCGTTGTGGCCGATGCCCCAGACGGCCAGGCCCACAAGCACCAAAGCCAGCACGGCCAATGGCCATCCCAGCATCAACACCAGCAAGCTGGCTCCCGAGAGCTGGATCTGCAAACCTTGCGGCATCTGCTGCGGCAACAACCACAGCCATGGCAGCAGCACAACAGCGCCCATTGCCGGCGTGAACAAGGGCCCACGCAACATGCGCCAGGGTTTCAGGGAGAAAGCCACCACCAGCGACAACAGCGCCAGCACAGCTTCAACAGAGGTCAACATGGGCCCAGTATGGGTGTTTCGGCGATCCCGTCGATTGACTTCGATCAAAC
This sequence comes from Hydrogenophaga sp., assembly GCA_041584075.1. GTDB lineage: Bacteria > Pseudomonadota > Gammaproteobacteria > Burkholderiales > Burkholderiaceae_C > Hydrogenophaga. The sequence goes on along the minus strand of JBFHEQ010000092.1, from coordinate 8,617 downwards.
GGGGCCAGAAGGAGAAAAAAACGGCCGGTCAAGACCCCCACCCCCCCGATTGCCAGCCCCAGAGGTGGGCCATCCTTGAAGCAGCCCATCCCCTGCGCAGGGCCTCAACCCATGCCCGGCAGCTTGGGCATGCCCTTCATGCCCCCCATCTTTTTCATCATCTTCATGAGGCCGCCACCCTTCATCTTTTTCATCATGCCCTGCATCTGCTCGAACTCCTTGAGCAGGCGGTTGACCTCCTGGACATGCACGCCGGCACCCGCCGCGATGCGCCGCTTGCGTGTGGCCTTGATGATCTCGGGCTTCATGCGCTCCTTGAGCGTCATGCTGCAAATGATGCCTTCCTTGCGCTTGATGTCTTTTTCGGCCCGGGTCAGGTCGGCCTCGGTGGCTTTGGCGCCCATGTTGCCGGGCAGCTTGTCCATCAGGCTGGAGAGTCCACCCATCTGCTTCATCTGGCGGATCTGATCGAGAAAATCGTTCAGATCAAACCCTTCACCACTCTTGACCTTGGCCGCCAGCTTCTGGGCAGACGCCATGTCCACCCCCGCCGTGACCTGCTCCACCAGCGCCAGGATATCGCCCATGCCCAGGATGCGCCCGGCATGGCGCTCTGCATCGAACACCTCCAGCCCGTCGATCTTCTCGGACACACCGGCAAACTTGATCGGGGCGCCCGTCACCTGGCGCACCGACAAGGCAGCACCACCGCGCGAGTCGCCGTCGGTCTTGGTGAGCACAATGCCCGTCAGCGGCAGGGCCGCACCAAACGCCTTGGCCGTGTTCATCGCATCCTGACCCTGCATGGCATCCACCACGAACAGGGTTTCGACCGGGTTCAGGATCTTGTGCAGTTCCTGGATCTCGCGCATCAGCGCCTCATCAATCGCCAAACGGCCGGCCGTGTCCACCAGCAGCACGTCAAAGTAGTGCTTGCGCGCGTAATCGATGGCGGCGCGCGCGATATCGGCCGGTTTCTGGTCCGGGGAGCTGGGGAACCACTCGGCGCCGGCCTGGCCTGTCACGGTCTTGAGCTGCTCGATGGCCGCCGGGCGGTACACGTCTCCCGAAACGGTGAGCACCTTTTTCTTGCGCTTCTCGATCAGGTGCTTGGCCAGCTTGGCCGTGGTGGTGGTCTTACCCGCACCCTGCAGGCCCGCCATCAGGATCACGGCCGGCGGCTGGGCCGCCAGATTGATGTCCGCCACGCCCTGGCCCATGGTCGCTGCCAGCTCGCGGTTGACGATGCCCACAAGCGCCTGGCCTGGTGTGAGCGAGCCCACCACCTCCTGTCCCAGCGCCTTTTCCTTCACCCGGGCGATGAAATCCCGCACCACCGGCAGGGCCACGTCGGCCTCCAGCAAAGCCATGCGCACTTCGCGCATCATGTCGGTGACATTGCTTTCGGTGATGCGGGCCTGACCGCGCATCTCCTTGACGATGCGGGACAAACGGTCGGAAAGGGCTGATGCCATGGCGGGGGGTGCTCGGATGGAAGTGAGGGGCGGCTGCGACGCAGGCTGAACGCCTGCGACAGGGGAAACTCAATCCCCTGCCCGCGCGGGAAGCGCAGGGCCAGCTGGGCCGTTAAACTGTGAGAAGGATTTTAGCTGCGGCGCTCCGGAATGGGGGCACCGCCTTCTCGTACACCCCCACCAGCACACAATGCCTTTGCTGTCCGTCCTCGTTGCCCACCCCCTTGTGAGCGCCTTGTCCGCAGGCGCGGCACTGGCGTATGCAGCGCTGGCTGGCCTTCACAACCGCGTCACTCCGATCCAGGCGCGCGGCTTGCTGTCGGTGGCCTGGGTCCTGCACCTGCTGCTGCTGCTGGTCAGCCTCACCATCCATCCTGTGCGCTTCGGATTCGCACCCGCCCTGTCGGTCACCGCCTGGTTGATGCTCACGGTCTATCTGGTGGAAAGCCGTTTGTACCCTCAGCTGCGGGCCCGATGGACCCTGGCGATCTTGGGCATGGCTGTGGTCCTGGTGGCGCTGGTCTTCCCCGGCACCCACCACCCTGCCCTCCCTTCCCACTGGATGCCCCTTCACTGGGCCCTGGGCATCGCCGCCTACGGCCTCATTGCCGCGGCTGTGGTTCACGCCTGGCTGATGCAGCGAGCCGAAAAGGCCATGCGCCTGGGCACAACGCTGGACACGGCCATGCCCCTGCTCACCCTCGAGCGTCTGACTTTTCGTTTCGTCGGTGCCGGTTTCGTGCTGCTCAGCGCGACCTTGCTGGTCGGTGGCTGGTTCTCAGAGGTGATCAACCAGCGCTGGGTCTGGAACCACAAGACGGCGTTTTCCGTCCTCTCCTGGCTGGTCCTGGGTGTGCTGTTGCTGGGCCGATGGCGTCTGGGATGGCGGGGGCGCACTGCCGTGCGCATGCTCTACCTCAGCGCAGGCTTGCTGCTGCTGGGCTATGTCGGCTCGCGCTTTGTGCTCGAAGTGATTCTTCACCGCGCCTGAGGCCAGGCCCATCTCATGAAATACCTCCTGGTCCTGTGCGTTGTTCTGGTCGGCATCTGGGTCTGGCGCAACAACCGGCGGGAAGACATCCAGAGCCGGCGACCGCCCAGGCCCAAACAACCGGCGCTGCCCGTCAACATGGTGGCGTGTCGGCAATGCGGTACCCATTTGCCCGAAACCGAGTCCGTCAAAGGCCCGCACGGACACTATTGCTCTGCCGAGCACCGCCAGCAAGACGAACGGACCTTTCCTTGACCCGGCCGGCCTGACAGCAAACCCATCGCATGGCCACTGACCCCCACCCCACTCAAGCACCCTCCTGGTTTTCTGGCCTGGACGACTCGGGCATCCACAGCCGGACACAACGCCGCCGCGCATTTGACCGCCTGTGGCGTGCCTTTCTCCGAGCCCGGGTTTTTGTGGCCCTGGTGCTCCTGGGCCTGCAACTGTTCCAGTTGGCCAACCAGTCGGGCGGGCCCGCGTGGCTGGTGGGCGCCGCCTCCCTGCACCTGTGCATCACGCTGGCTGTCTGGTTCTGGTGGCCGCAGTTCGGTGGCACTGCAGTCGATCGCTGGCGCTGGTCACTGACCATCGGGGTAGATCTCCTGGCTTTTGGAGCCCTGCAGATTTTCCAGCAGAGCGGCTTCAACTACACGCCGCTGTTTTTCCTGCCCGTTCTGCTGGCCTCCATCCTGGGTTCACTCACGATCGCTCTGGCCACCGCGGCCGCTGTCACACTGATCTTGCTGGCCGATGCGACGTTCAGCGCCACTTTGCTCAGCGACGTCTCCACAACCACTTTCCTGCAGGCCGGTCTGAGTGGCACCGGATTCTTCCTGGTCGCACTGCTGGCGAGCCAGCTCGCGGCACGCCTGGCACGCGAAGAAATCTTCTCACGCGCCAGCCAGGCCTCGGCGCGCACCCAGGCAGAAGTGAACGAGCTGGTGATCGAGAGTCTGAGTGAAGGCGTGCTGGTGGTCGATCCCCACGGTGTGGTGCGCAACGCCAACCCTGCGGCCAAGTCCATGCTGATGGGTGAGTCCGCGCCGCGGGCCGCCAAACTCCTGCTGTCGGCGCGGGACGGCTGGGAAGGCCTGGCCCATCTGGTCAATGAGAGCTTTGTCCTGGGCCAGTCCATGGAGGCCGAAGTCCAGGTCGATATCGACAACTTCACCACCCACCGGTTTTTCGCCCGCACGCGACTGACCCGTTCTCACGAAGACGCCCACCCATCCCTGTGCGTGCTCTTCCTGGAAGACTTGCGCGAAGTCGAGGCCCGTGTGAGGACCGAGAAACTGGCCTCCATGGGGCGCATGTCGGCTGCAGTGGCCCACGAAATCCGCAATCCCCTCTCGGCGATCACCCAAGCCAATGCGCTGCTGGACGAGGAGGTCTCGGAACCCGGGCAAAAACGGCTGACCCGCATGATCGATCAAAACGCGCAACGACTCTCGCGCATCGTTGACGACATCCTGAACGTGGCCCGCGTTCGCCCCAGCGAGAGTGCACCGTTGACCGCGGCAATACCGCTGGACACCTCCGTGCGACAGACCGCCCAGGAATGGCTGCGGCAGAATCCGGCCAAGGGCGTGGTCAGTGTGCATCTGCATGCGCCCAACGCCCATGTGGCCTTTGATCCCGATCACCTGCGCCGCGTCCTGATCAACCTGCTGGACAACGCTTTGCGCCATGCCAGTGGGTCCAATGCCTCGGTGCGTCTGATCACACAGCCCAATGGTCCCGACAGGGTCAGGGTGTCGATCTGGAGCGACAGCCAGCCCCTGGAGCCCAGCGTGCTGCGCCACTTGTTCGAGCCTTTCTTTTCGTCCGAAAGCCGCTCCAGCGGACTGGGGCTCTACATCTGCCGCGAGCTGTGTGAGCGTTACGATACCCATATCGCCTACCAGCGCAGCCGCCTGGACCAGATTGAAGGCAACGAGTTCTATCTGCTGATCCCCAGCACACCGGGCGCCCGTCAGCCGGTGCAGCAAAGCCTGTCCTACCCGGCCGACTCGGTGCCCGGATTCACCCGCCCGCCCGGCCACACACAGGCGGGACCTCCGTCCCTCTCGACGTTGTAGGGACTCTACCCATGCCTTCTGATCACATTGCCGCCATCCTGGTCGTCGACGACGAACCCGATCTGCGCACGCTCTACGAACTCACCCTGTTGCGCGAAGGTCACGACCTGACCTGCGCCGCCGACCTGCACGAAGCCCGCGCCTGCCTGGCCCAGCGCAGCTTTGATGTGCTCATCACCGACATGCGCCTGCCCGACGGCCTCGGGCTGGAGTTGCTGCGCGAAATCACCGGCCAGCAGCGGCGCGAGACCTGCATCGTCATCACCGCCTATGGCTCCGCTGAAAACGCGGTCGAGGCGCTCAAGTCGGGCGCTTTTGACTATCTCACCAAACCGGTGGATCTCAAACAGCTTCGCGGCGCCGTGGCGGCGGCCTTGCAAAGCCAGCGCCAGGTCTCCGGCGGCCTCACCACCAGCCAGTCGACCCGGACTCCGGGCGCGCCACTCAGCCCGGCACCGCCGCCATCCGGTGTCAAGGCCCTGGCCCGCATCGTCGGCGATTCGCCAGCCATGGAGCAAATCCGCCACCGGATCGAAAAAGTGTCGTCCAGCATGGCCCCGGTGCTGATCCTGGGCGAATCCGGGACCGGCAAGGAACTGGTAGCACGCGCCGTGCACGATTGCAGCCACCGGTCCAGTGGTCCCTTCGTCGCGGTCAATTGCGGCGCCATCCCCGACAACCTCATCGAAGCCGAGTTTTTTGGTGCCCGCAAAGGGGCCTACACCGGCGCATCCCAGGATCGGGAAGGCTACTTTCAGGCAGCCAAAGGGGGCACACTCTTCCTCGACGAAATCGGGGACCTCCCGCTCGCCATGCAGGCCAAGCTGCTCCGCGTCATTCAGGAGCGCCGCGTCCGGCCGCTGGGCGGCGTGCAGGAAGAGGGCGTGGATGTGCGGCTGGTGAGTGCCACCCACCGGGACCTGGCTGCCTTGGTCAAGTCGGGCGACTTTCGGCAAGATCTCTTTTACCGACTCAACGTCATCGCGTTGCGCACACCACCACTGCGCGAGCGCCGGGAAGACCTGCCTCAATTGGCAGGTGTTCTGCTGGAGCGCATTTGCAGCGAATCGGGTCACACTGCCCCCCACCTGTCGCCACAGGCCGTGACCTGGCTGCAAAGCCGTGAGCTCGCCGGCAATGTGCGGGAGCTGGAAAACCTGCTCCAGCGGGCACTGGCTCTGAGCAACGGATCCAGCCTTGAACCGGCCGACTTTGCCGACCCCTCCGATCTGCCCCTCGAGGCCGCATCCGATCCGGATATTTCCTCCGACACACCGCCCGAAACCAAAGTGGCGACCAGCCACGGTATCCCCTCCGATCTTCAGTCTTTCCTGGATGACCAGGAGCGCCAGGTCCTGCTCAAGGCGCTGAACGAAACCGACTTCAACCGCACGGCCGCCGCCGCCAAGCTGGGCCTGAACCTGCGCCAGATGCGCTACCGCATCCAGAGGCTGGGCATCGAAGCCCCGACCCCCGATGACGATCCGTTCTGAGAGCCTGAACACCAGCCACCCCCTATGGGATCGAGGATGGCTGCGCAGCGCGCGACACAACCCGTCCCCCAACTGGGGGCCGCGCCCTGCCCATGCCCATGTCGACCTTATCGTGGTGCATTCCATCAGCCTGCCGCCGGGCATCTTCGGTGGGCCACAAGTTGAACAGCTGTTCACCAACCAGCTCGACTGGGACGCCCATCCCTACTTCGCCACCATCCGAGGCATCGAGGTCTCGGCCCACTTCTTCCTGAGGCGCACCGGGGAACTGGTGCAATTTGTCGACGCCGACGCAAGAGCCTGGCATGCAGGGGCCTCCCAGTGGCGAGGGCGCTGCAACTGCAACGACGACTCCATCGGTATCGAACTCGAAGGTCTGGAGGGGGGGCTGTTCGAAGCGGCCCAATACCGGCAACTGGCCCAGCTTTGTCAGGCGTTGCAAGCGCGCTACCCGATACGACACGTGGCGGGCCACGAACACATTGCCCCCGGTCGCAAGCTAGACCCCGGACCAGGCTTTGACTGGGCAAGATTGCAACAAGACCTCAGCTGGGATCCGGCCGCTTTCCCGCCAATGTCCTCCCCCCTGCCGAGCACCACCTGATCCACGGCGCGAGGCTGTGCAAGCCGGTCTGATCAGCCGCATCGACGGGGAATTCACCGCCAGATCCGCCTGAAAGCCGCGATCGTCCAACCGTCCAGATTGGCGGACAGCCCACGCAAAGGCCGCCCTCACACTGGCCTGGGTCAACAGGCGATTGCGGCCAGTCCCACCGACGGCGCCCCCCCGTCCACCAACACCACCCAAAGAAGCAAGTTTTTTTGTAAACACTACCGGTAGTGGGTTGAACCAACTTCACACACCAGATATAGTGTGCGCTGCGCGAACGCTTCGCACCCTTGGAACACCTGCTCCGCCACCAGGGCGGTGGGCCAGCACGACCGCTTCAGGCCGGGACACCCGCGTCGATTCCGCGACAAGACAGGGCGCGCCACCACGCCCCCCTACAAACGACAGAAAGAGGACCATGCAGACCGCCACCCCATTCACCCCGCCCGCAGCCGCTGCCAACGCTCCTTCGACACCTGCCGCCACAGGCCCGCGCAACATCACGGCCGCCGCCACGTTCACGCAGTACCAGATCATCCGCCGCAACGGCGCCGTGGTGGCTTTTGAGCCGAGCAAGATTGCGGTGGCGATGATGAAGGCATTCCTTGCGGTGCACGGCACCCAGGGCGCTGCATCGGCCAGCGTGCGCGAAACCGTGGACGAACTGACCCAGGCGGTGGTGCGGGCCCTCATGCGTTCACGCCCCGGCGGCGGCACTTTCCACATCGAAGACGTGCAAGACCATGTGGAGCTGGGCCTCATGCGCAGCGGCAACCACGAAGTCGCCCGCGCCTACGTGCTCTACCGCGAGCGCCGCAGCCAGGAACGCGCCCACCAGGTGGAAACAGCCCAGCCCGTCGCATCCAACGCACTGCACGTGATCGACAATGGCCAGCGGGTGCCACTGGACCTGGCCCGACTGCAAGGCCTGATCGAAGACGCTTGCCAAGGCCTGGGCGCCGATGTCAAAGCCGCGCCCATCTTGGCCGAGACCAAACGCAACCTGTACGACGGTGTTCCGATGGAAGAGGTTTACAAGGCCTCCATCCTTGCCGCACGCACCCTGATCGAGCGCGACCCCGACTACACCTACGCCACGGCACGCCTGCTGCTGCACACCATCGTCAAGGAAGTCATTGGCGAAGAAGTGCCCTCCCGTGACATGGGCGCCCGCTACGCCGAGTACTTCCCGCTGTTCATCAAGAAGGGTGTGCAGAACGACCTGCTCGATGAAAAGCTGCAGCAGTTCGATCTGGCCCGCCTGGGCGCTGCCCTCAAGCCCGAGCGCGACCTGCAATTCGACTACCTCGGTCTGCAAACCCTCTACGACCGCTACTTCCTGCACGTGCGCAAAACCCGCATCGAGCTGCCCCAGGCCTTTTTCATGCGCGTGGCCATGGGCCTTTCGCTCAATGAAATCGACCGCGAAGCCCGCGCCATCGAGTTCTACGAAATCCTGTCGTCGTTCGATTTCATGTCGAGCACACCCACGCTGTTCAACAGCGGCGGCCTGCGCTCGCAGCTCTCCAGTTGCTACCTCACCACCGTGCCCGACGAACTCGACGGCATCTATGAGTCCATCAAGGAAAACGCACTGCTCTCCAAATTTGCAGGCGGCCTGGGCAACGACTGGACCCGTGTGCGCGCCATGGGCGCCCACATCAAGGGCACCAACGGAGAATCGCAAGGGGTGGTGCCTTTTCTCAAAGTCGTGAACGACACAGCCGTGGCCGTGAACCAGGGCGGCAAGCGCAAGGGCGCCGTTTGCACCTATTTGGAAACCTGGCACCTCGACATCGAAGAGTTTCTGGAGTTGCGCAAGAACACCGGCGATGACCGCCGCCGCACCCACGACATGAACACCGCGAACTGGATTCCCGATCTCTTCATGAAGCGCGTGGAAGCCCGCGAAAACTGGACTCTCTTCCGCTCCAATGAAGTGCCGGATCTTCACGACCTCTACGGTA
>JBFHEQ010000091.1:0-9395 GCA_041584075.1 Hydrogenophaga sp. | reverse complement strand
TTTCACGTCCTGGTATGCACTCCACACCCATTGCCTTGTCTATCGTTGTTGCGTTGTCGCTGGCGGGGTGCTCACGCCCGGACGCACCTCCAGAACCTGTCCGCGCTGTCAAACTGATGACGGTGACCGCCAGCGGCGTGACTTCGCGGCAAGAGCTGTCGGGTGAAATTCGCGCGCGCTCCGAGTCGCGACTGGGCTTTCGGGTGGGTGGCAAGCTGGTCGAACGGCCGGCCGAGGTGGGGCAGGTGGTGAAAGCCGGGCAGTTGCTCGCCCGCCTCGATGCCAGTGACCTCACATTGGCCAGTCAGGCCGCCCAGGCCCAGGTCCGTGCTGCGCAGACGCAACGTGACCTGGCCGCCGCAGACCTCCAGCGCTTCACCGACCTCAAGAACCAGGGCTTCGTCAGCGGTGCAGAGATCGAGCGCCGGCAGGCCACGTTGAAGGCCGCAGAGGCGGCCCTGCAACAGGCACGCGCCCAAGGCGCCGTGCAGGGGAATCAGGCCGACTACACCCGTTTGCAGGCAGATGCTGCTGGCGTGGTGGTCTCGGTGGAGGCCGAGGCGGGCCAGGTGGTGGCAGCGGGCAGCCCGGTGGTCCGGATCGCCCGCGACGGTGCGCGGGATGTGGTGTTTTCCGTGCCAGAGGGCGACGTGGCGCTGATCAGGCCCGGATTGAAAGCCCAGGTGCGGTTGTGGGCCGATGCCGCCCAAGGGCTGGACACCCGCCTGACCGGTGAGGTGCGTGAAGTGGCCGCCAGTGCGGACCCCGTCACCCGCACCTTCCAGGTCAAGCTCGCTTTGCCGGCCGATGCGCTCGCTCCTTTGGGCGCCACGGCGTATGTGGTGTTGCCGCCCGCCGGTGGCGATGCCCCGGCGGTCATCAAATTGCCCACCAGCGCCTTGATGTCGGCGAGTGCCGCCGACAAGGAAAAAACGGCGGTGTGGTTGTTCGACCCGGCCAGCAGCACGGTGCAAATGCGGCCGGTGCAAGTCGGTGGGGCCGATGGCAATCAGATGGTGATCCTGTCGGGTTTGCAGCCGGGCGATGAGGTGGTGGCTGCTGGTGTGCACGTGTTGTCCCCCGGACAGCAGGTGACCCGATTCGCTGCGGCTGCCGCGCGCTGAGGTGGCCATGAGCAAACCTTCGACGATGGCCGGCGAGCCGGCTTCCTGGATTTCGCGTTTCAACCTGTCGCAGTGGGCACTCGACCACCAGGCCTTCACCCGGTACTTGATGATCGTGCTGATGCTGCTGGGCGTGGCCGCCTACTTCCAGCTGGGGCAGGACGAGGACCCGCCGTTCACGTTCCGGGCCATGGTGGTTCGTGCCTATTGGCCCGGGGCCACTTCGCAGCAGATGGCCGAGCAGGTCGCGGACCGCCTGGAAAAGACGCTGCAGGAAGTACCGTACGCCGACAAGATCCGCAGCTATTCCAAGCCGGGTGAGGCGCAGATCATTTTCCAGATCAAGGACTCTTCGCCACCTGGCGAGGTGAACCAGGTCTGGTATTCGGTGCGCAAGAAGATTGGCGACATGCGCTCCACCTTGCCTTCAGGGGTGATCGGTCCTTTTTTCAACGACGAGTTTGGTGATGTTTACGGCGTGATCTACGCCTTGCAGGGCGAGGGGTTCACACCCGCGGAAACCAAGCGTGTCGCCGACGATGTGCGCCAGCGCCTGTTGCGGGTCAAGGATGTGAGCAAGGTGGCCTTGTTTGGCACGCAGGACGAAAAACTCTATATCGAAATTTCCCAGAAACGCCTGGCCGTGCTGGGGCTGGACCTGCAGCAGGTGCTGGCCGCACTGGGACAGCAAAACGCGGTGGAGTCGGCCGGCACCGTGCAGTCGCCTCTGGACGCGGTGCAGGTCCGGGTGGACGGGGCTTTTAATTCCGTCGAAGATCTCAAGGCCATGCCCATCCGTGCACCCAACGGCACACAGATCCGCCTGGGCGATCTGGCCGACGTGCGCCTCGGCTATGCCGATCCCATGCAGGTCATGGTGCGCCACAATGGCACAGAAAGCATTGCCCTGGGCATTTCAATGGCCAAGGGCGGCGACATCATCGCTCTGGGCAAGGCCCTCGAGGTGGCCACAGCCGAGATCGAGCGCGACCTTCCCGCAGGCATGGCGTTGCTGCAGGTGCAGGATCAGCCGGCCGCAGTGTCCCGCTCGGTCGGTGAGTTCGTCAAGGTGCTGATCGAAGCCGTGGTGATCGTGCTGGCCGTGAGTTTTCTGGCACTGGGTCTGCACAAGCGCGAGGGCGGTACCGGCTTTCGCCGTTACACGCTGGACATCCGCCCAGGCCTGGTGGTGTTCATCACCATTCCGCTGGTGCTGGCGATCACTTTTCTGGTGATGCAGTACTGGGGCATTGGCCTGCACAAGATCTCGTTGGGTTCGCTGATCATTGCGCTGGGCCTGCTGGTGGACGATGCCATCATCGCGGTGGAAATGATGGTGCGCAAGCTGGAAGAGGGGTATTCCATGATGAAGGCCGCGACCTTCACCTGGGAGGCCACGGCCATGCCCATGCTCACCGGTACGCTGATCACGGCCGCCGGCTTCTTGCCCATCGGCATGGCGAAATCGACCGTGGGCGAATACACGTTTGCCATCTTTGGCGTGACGGCTGCCGCCCTGATCATTTCCTGGGTGGTCGCGGTGATGTTTGTGCCTTACCTGGGCGTTCGTCTGCTCAAGGTCAAGGCCCATGTGGGCCCGGCCCAGGAGGTGTTCGATGGCCCGTTCAACGACCGCTTTCGTGCGCTGGTGGACTGGTGTGTGCAACACAGGTGGATCACCATTGGCTTGACCATCGCCACTTTCGTACTGGGTATCGTGGGCATGGGCCAGGTGCAGCAGCAGTTTTTCCCCGACTCCAACCGCCCTGAGATCATCGTTGACGTGTGGCAACCCGAAGGCACCAGCATGGCGGCCAACCTCGCCATCACGCGCCGCGTGGAGGCTCGCGTGGCCAAAGAGCCGGGCGTGAGCAGTGTCACCACCTGGGTCGGCTCGGGTGTGCCGCGTTTTTACCTGCCGCTCGATCAGGTGTTCCCACAGACCAACGTGTCGCAACTGATTGTGTTGCCCCAGGATCTGGCGACCCGTGAGCGCCTGCGCAAAGCCTTGCCTGCCGTTCTGGCTGCCGAGTTTCCCGAGGTCCGTGGCCGTGTGAAACTGTTGCCCAACGGACCGCCCGTGCCGTACCCGGTTCAGTTCCGGGTGGTAGGTCCCGATCCGGTGGTGCTACGTGGCCTGGCCGACGAGGTAAAGGCCGCTGTGCGGCAAAACCTACACATGCGAGGTGTCAACGACAACTGGAACGAATCGGTCAAGGTGTTCCGGCTCGAAATTGACCAGGTCAAGGCCCGGGCGCTGGGCGTGTCGAGTCAGTCCATTGCCCAAGCTTCGCGCGCCATTGTGAGCGGGTCCACGATCGGTCAGTACAGAGATGGCGACAAGCTGATCGACATTGTGTTCCGTCAGCCCCTGTCCGAGCGTGACGCCATTTCCAGCCTGGCGAATGCGTATTTGCCGACGTCTTCGGGCAGGAGCATTCCATTGCTGCAGATCGCCAAACCCGTGTTCGATTGGGAGCCCGGTGTCCTCTGGCGCGAAAACCGCGAGTACGCGATCACCGTGCAGGGCGACGTGGCCGAGGGGCTGCAAGGCGCCACTGTGACGGCTCAGCTGGCGCCCAGCCTGAATGCCATCAGCGCAGCCTGGGCCGAGCGGGGTCTGCAGGGCTACCGTGTGGTGGTTGCGGGCGCTGTGGAGGAAAGCAGCAAAGGGTCTGCGTCCATCGCGGCGGGCGTGCCCATCATGCTGTTCCTCACCTTCACCTTGCTGATGCTGCAGTTGCAGAGTTTCAGTCGCTCTTTGCTGGTGTTCCTGACGGGCCCACTGGGGCTGGCGGGTGTAGCCGCTTCATTGCTGCTCCTGAACCGTCCCTTTGGTTTTGTGGCGTTGCTGGGCGTGATCGCCCTGATGGGCATGATCCAGCGCAATTCCGTGATCCTGATCGATCAGATCGAGCAGGACCGGGCCCGCGGGGTGCCCGCCTGGGAGGCCATCGTGGAAGCGGCCGTGCGCCGCATGCGTCCCATCGTATTGACCGCGGCGGCGGCGGTTCTGGCCATGATTCCGCTGTCGCGCAGCGTGTTCTGGGGCCCGATGGCAGTGGCGATCATGGGCGGACTCATCGTGGCGACGGTGTTGACGCTGCTCGCCCTGCCTGCCATGTACGCGGCCTGGTTCCGGATTCAGCGACCCGAAACGGTGCGCTGAATCGGCCCGGTGGGGCTCGGGTGGACTTGAAACGTTTGTTTCTTTATACTGATAAAGATCGAAATGTTTCAAGCTCCCTGATTTGCCCCTGCACCAACTCACCCAACTGATCGACGACCACTTCGACGCCTTGAGCCCCGAGTTGCAGCGGGCGGCGCGCTGGGTGCGTGAACACCCTTCTGCTGTGGGCCTGCAGTCCATGCGCCAGTCGGCTCAGGCGGCGGGCGTGGCGCCGGCTACCATGACGCGGCTGGCCCAGGCGCTGGGTGTGGGCGGGTTTGAGGGGCTGCGGGCGCCGGTGATCCAGCATCTGAGCGAAACCTCGCGCCGATCCAGCCCCCTCAACGAGCAGGCCACCGCCAAAGGTGCCCGTGGTTCGCTGGGCCATCTGGTGCGGACGCAAGTGGCCAATGTGCATTCCGTCGAGAGCAATTCGATCGCCGCCCTCAGCGCTGCAGCCCAGGCCATCCTGGGGGCAAAGTCGGTGGGGTTTATGGGTTTGCGTGCCAGTTTCGGCATCGCACACCACCTGCAATACACCTGCCATTGGCTCCGCCCAGATACATGGCTCGCCGCCGATCCGGCTTTGGGGGGCAGTGATCGTCTGGACGATCTGGGTGAGTCCGATCTGCTGGTCGTGGTGAGCCAGGCGCCTTACACCCGTCAGGTGGTCGACGCGGCGCAAAACCTTCACGCACGGGGCGTGCCCGTCTTGGCCCTTACCGACAGCCCTTTGTCGCCTCTGGCCACGGTTGCGCGCTGGGTGCTGCTGTTTGACACCGGTGCATCGGGATTCTTCCATTCCATGGCCGGAGCCCAGGCCTTGGCCGAGGTGTTGATGAACGAGGTGGCGACGTCCGGTGGCGATGCCGTGGCTCGCCGACTGGCGCAGCGACAACAGCGCCACCACGATGCCCGCACCTATTGGGAGCGTGGACCGAGAGCGACGCGCGCAGCCAAAACGCCCGCCACCGTCACCTCCACGGCCTCCTGATTCTGAAAAGTCCTTTCTTTTTTTGCCTCCCGCTTCTTTTCCACTTTTGACACCCACCATGAGCCCACGTCCATCCATTGCCTCACCCCAGGCAACCCAAGTCTTCCACCGCCAGTTGCGCTCAAGCCTGCCCGTCGCCGTGGCGGGGCAGGGTGTCGAGCTGATCGATGCAGCAGGCAAGCGCTACATTGACGCCTCCGGCGGTGCGGCCGTTTCGTGCCTGGGCCATGGTCATCCAGACGTCATCGCTGCCATGCACCAGCAGATTGACCAGCTGGCCTATGCCCACACCAGCTTTTTCACCACCGAAGTCGCCGAAGAACTGGCGACCTTGTTGATCGACAGTGCGCCCGAGGGCATGAGCCATGTGTACTTTGTGAGCGGCGGCTCCGAGGCTGTCGAGGCGGCGCTCAAGATGGCCCGACAGTATTTCGTCGAGATCGGCCAGCCCCAGCGCCAGCATTTCATCGCCCGGCGCCAGAGCTACCACGGCAACACGCTGGGGGCCTTGGCTGTGGGCGGCAACGCCTGGCGCCGTGAGCAGTTCAAGCCGCTGCTCATCGACGTGACCCATGTCTCACCCTGCTACGAATACCGCGACCGGCGGGACGGCGAGACCCCTGAACAGTACGGGCAACGCCTGGTGGCCGAGTTATCGGACGCGATTGACCGGCTGGGTGGCGAGAACGTGATGGCCTTTGTGGCCGAAACCATTGGTGGTGCCACAGCGGGCGTGCTCACGCCAGTCCCCGGGTACTTCAAGGGTGTGCGGGAGCTTTGCGATCGCCACGGCATCTTGCTCATCCTGGACGAAGTGATGTGCGGCATGGGTCGAAGCGGCACCCTGCACGCCTGTGAACAAGAAGGTGTGGTGCCCGACCTGCTGACCATTGCCAAGGGCCTGGGCGGCGGCTATCAGCCCATTGGTGCGGTGCTCGCGCAAGGCAAGCTGGTTGATGCATTTCGCCAGGGCAGCGGCCTGTTCCAGCACGGCCACACCTACCTCGGTCACGCAGTGGCCTGCGCGGCTGCTCTGGCCGTGCAGCGGGTCATCATTCGGGACGATTTGCTGTCGCAAGTCGTGGCCCGCGGAGCCGCTTTGCAGGGCTTGCTGCAACAGCGGTTCGGTGATCACCCCCACGTGGGCGACATCCGTGGCCGTGGCCTTTTCTGGGGCGTTGAACTGGTGGCCGATCGTGCGAGCAAGCAGTGGTTTGACCCGGCACGAAAACTGCACGCACGCATCAAAGCCGAAGCCATGACTGAAGGCCTGATGGTCTATCCGATGAGTGGAACGGTGGATGGGGTGCGAGGGGATCACATCCTTCTGGCGCCACCTTTCATCGCCAGCGAAGTTGAGCTGGCGCAGATTGTGCAACGCCTGGGTGTGGCTGTGGACCGTGCTATCGAAGCGGGTGCTTGAAACCATGGCGTCTGGGCTTGCATTAGCTTACATAATGATGCATAACAGATGCCATTCTCATGGTGAAACCCGAGAGGACAACGGCGAGAGTCGGGGTAGCATCGGGCTTGCCGTGCGGTCATGAGCCTGGCAGTTGCGACCTGAAATCGGACGCACTGCTGAGGGGACATGGCCAACGAAGAACCGCTGGCATGCTGGTGGTTCTGTTTTTGAAATCTACAACAAGGAGTCTGTATGACCATTTCTCTGAAAGCCACTCTCACCAGCATGTCGATTGCTGCCGCAGCGATCACCATGGGTATGCCCATGGCCGCTCAAGCCCAGCAAAAGTTCATGACCATCGGTACCGGTGGTGTCACGGGTGTGTACTACGCTGCTGGCGGTTCGATCTGCCGTTTGGTCAACAAAGACCGCAAGACGCATGGCTACCGTTGCACGGTGGAATCCACCGGCGGTTCTGTGGCCAACATCAACACCATCAAAGGTGGTGACCTCGATTTCGGCGTGGCCCAGTCCGACTGGAACTACCACGGCTACAAGGGCACCAAGGCCTTTGAAAGCAGCGGCGCCTTCGGCGACCTGCGTTCGGTGTTCTCCCTGCACCCTGAGCCCTTCACCGTGCTGGCCCGTGCCGACGCCAACGTGAAAAACTTTGCCGATCTCAAGGGCAAGCGTGTGAACGTGGGCAACCCAGGTTCGGGCACCCGCGCGTCCATGGACGAGCTGCTGGCCGCTCAGGGCATGAAGCTGTCCGACTTCGGTCTGGCCGCCGAGCTCAAGGCCGATGAACACGGCGCTGCGTTGTGCGACAACAAGATCGACGCGTTCTTCTACGGCGTGGGTCACCCGAGCGCCAACATCCAGGATCCCGTGACCACCTGCGGGGCCAAGCTGGTGAACATCACTGGCCCTGGCATCGACAAGCTGGTTGCAGCCAATTCGTACTACGCCAAAGCCACGATCCCAGCTGGCATGTACAAAGGGAACGATGCACCCACCCAGACCTACGGTGTGCTGGCAACCTTTGTGACTTCGGCCAAGCAACCCGATGACATGGTTTACACCCTGGTGAAGGCCGTCTTCGAAAATTTCGACGATTTCAAGAAGTTGCACCCCGCGTTTGCCCACCTGAAGCCTGAGAACATGGTGGCCGATGGTCTGTCCGCACCGCTGCACGCGGGTGCTGCCAAGTACTACAAGGAAAAAGGCTGGATCAAGTAATCCCAACCCGCCTCTGGTGACCACCCCATGCGCGGCTCCCGCTCATGGGGTGGTTTGTATTTGGGGATATGGAGACCTTCAAACGCCCACTCCCGCGCCAAGACCGGAAAAGGAATACTCGCATGAAAAACAAAGATACAAGCCCGCCCGAAGTAGACGTCAACCAGCTGGTGCAGGACAACGATTCCGGTGGGCGGCAACCGGGCCCGTTTGTGCGCCGCTTGCTGCTCGTCGTGGCGGTGGCCTGGTCGATGTTCCAGTTGTGGATCGCATCGCCACTGCCTTTCAACCTGGGCATCTTTGTGCTCAACGACACCGAAAGCCGGGCCATTCACCTGGCCTTCGCAGTGTTCCTCTCCTTCATGGCCTATCCGGCCTCCAAGCGCTCGCCTCGTGATCATGTGCCCATCCTGGACTGGGTGTTTGCGCTGGTCGGGACGTTTTGCGCCGCTTACCTGTTCATCTTTTACCGTGAGCTGGCCACGCGCCCCGGTCAACCGATCCCGTTTGACGTCTGGTCCGCTGTCGTGGGCATCGTGCTTCTGCTGGAAGCCACGCGCCGCGTGCTGGGTCTGCCCATGGTGATCGTTGCGATCGTGTTTCTGGGCTACACCTTCGGTGGCCCCTACATGCCCGACTTGCTGGCGCACCGGGGTGCTTCGCTGGACCGTGCCATGACCCACCAGTGGCTCACCACCGAGGGTGTGTTTGGCGTGGCGCTGGGCGTTTCCAGTGGGTTCATTTTCCTGTTTGTGCTATTCGGTTCGCTGCTGGACAAGGCCGGCGCCGGCAACTACTTCATCAAGTCCGCATTTGCCTTGCTGGGCCACATGCGTGGCGGTCCGGCCAAAGCCGCTGTGGTGGCTTCCGCGGCCACTGGCATCATCTCCGGTTCGTCGATTGCCAACGTGGTCACCACCGGCACCTTCACCATCCCGCTGATGAAGCGGGTGGGTTACCGGGGCGACCAGGCCGGCGCGGTCGAGGTGTCGTCCTCGGTCAATGGCCAGATCATGCCGCCCGTCATGGGCGCGGCGGCCTTCCTGATGGTGGAGTACGTGGGCATTCCCTACATCGAGGTGATGAAGCATGCCTTCCTGCCGGCCATCATTTCCTACATTGCCCTGTTCTACATCGTGCACCTGGAGGCGCTCAAGGCCGACATGCAAGGTCTGCCCCGGCGGGTCCAGTCCACAGGCATGCAGCGACTCGTGTCGTTCGTGACCACGGTGGCGGGCTTTGTTGTGTTGTCGGGTATCACCTACTACACCATCAGCTTCCTCAAGTCTGCGCTGGGTGGCGCGGCGATACCCGTCATTGCGGTGTTGCTGCTGGCTGCCTACCTGGGGCTGCTCTGGGTGAGTTCCCGCCAGCCGGAGCTCCAGCTGGACGACCCCAACGCTCCTGTGTTCGAGTTGCCCGACACCGGCCCCACCGTGCGTTCGGGCCTGCACTACCTGCTGG
>JBFHEQ010000090.1:0-9413 GCA_041584075.1 Hydrogenophaga sp. | reverse complement strand
GCCGTGAGCCTCACAGCGGCCGAAGCCTTGCGCGAGAACGTGATCGATGTGGTCGCCGCCGACAAGGCCGACCTGCTGCGCCAGATCGATGGCAGGACGGTGCGCATGGCGGATGGCGAGCAGCGCCTGTCCACGCAGAACATTGCGATCCAGCCCTCGCCCCCCGACTGGCGGCACCGCCTGCTGGCGAGCATCACCAACCCGAGTCTGGCGCTGGTGCTGCTCATGCTGGGCGTGTACGGCTTGTTGATCGAGTTTTCTTCGCCCGGCTTCGGCGTGGCGGGTGTGGTGGGGGGCATCAGCCTGCTGCTGGCGATGTTCGCCTTGCAGTTGCTGCCCGTCAACTACGCGGGCCTGGCCCTGATCCTGCTGGCGCTGGTTCTCTTTGCGGCGGAGCTCATGACACCGAGCTTTGGCGTGCTGGGCCTGGGCGGCGGCGTGGCCTTTGTGTCCGGTGGCCTGTTGCTGTTTGATCGCGACGTGCCCGGCATGGGCGTGCCGCTGCCCCTGATCTTTGGTCTGGCCGCCACCTCGGCCGCCGTGGTGTTGCTGGGCGGTGGCATGGCCCTGCGCGCACGGCGCACCCCCGTGGTCAGCGGGCAAGAGGCCTTGCTCGGCATGGCGGGCGAGGTGCTGACAGCCGACCCGGACCAAGCCTGGGCTCAGGTGAACGGCGAGCGCTGGACCGTGCGCTCCAGCACCCCCCTGCAAGCAGGCCAGCGTGTGATCGTGCGGGGCATCGAAGGCCTGACGCTGCAGGTGGAACCCGTGTCTCAAGGCACGAACAATCAAGGAGACAAGACATGATGTTTGATTTCAACATTGGCCTGGCCGGGGTGCTGTTGCCCCTGCTCCTGCTGCTGATCGCCGCCTCGCTGCGCATCCTGCGTGAGTACCAGCGCGGCGTGGTGTTCATGCTGGGCCGCTTCTGGCGTGTGAAAGGCCCGGGTCTGGTGATCATCATCCCCGGTATCCAGCAGATGGTGCGGGTCGATCTGCGGGTGGTGACCATGGACGTGGAGCCCCAGGACGTGATCTCGCGCGACAACGTGTCGGTCAAGGTCAACGCCGTCATCTTCTTTCGTGTCGTCGATCCGCAAAAGGCCATCATCCAGGTCGAGAACTACCTCATGGCCACCAGCCAGCTGGCACAGACCACCTTGCGCGTGGTGCTCGGCAAGCACGAACTCGACGAGATGCTGGCCGAGCGCGAACGCCTGAATGTGGACGTGCAGCGCATCCTCGACGCACAGACCGACGGCTGGGGCATCAAGGTGACCAACGTCGAAATCAAGCACATCGACCTCAACGAATCGATGGTGCGCGCCATCGCACGCCAGGCCGAGGCCGAACGCGAACGCCGCGCCAAAGTGATTCACGCCGAAGGTGAAAAGCAGGCCGCGGCCGCCCTGCTCGAAGCCGCCCAGATGCTGGCCCAGCAGCCCGAGGCCATGCAACTGCGCTACCTGCAAACCATGACCCAGGTCGCCGGCGACCGCGCGTCCACCATCGTGTTGCCGTTGCCCATGGACATGCTGGGCTCGTTGCTCGACAAGGGCAAGTCCAGCACCTCGGGAAATGCTCCATGACCGCCACACGCCCAACGGCACCGAGCGTCACCCCGGAAGTGCAGCCACGCCAGCCCCATCCCGTCTGCTGGTCCACGGCACCGGCGCACGCGGGCTGAACACCGCTCTTGAAGCGGTCGAACGCCGCAAGTGCGTCCATCCGGAAGGCTGCCTGGCCTGGGTGGATGGTTGAGCATCGAGTTCGCGGCAAACGACGTCGGCCACCAAAATCGCCCCCCTGCGCATACAACAAACACAGCAAACCGCTGATCCGGACGATCGCCCTGCCTCGGCGGACACAGGCGGGCGCACAAGCCTCAACGCCAGGCTCAGCGGGCGATCACCCGGATGCACCGGCGCCTCGCGCCGTGTCCGTTGCGCCTGGGCACCAATCCACCACGGTGGAGGTGATCAACATGCCGCTGTGGTCTTCGCTCAATTCACTGTAGACCCAGACATCGATCGCCTGGCCATCGGCCTTCAACCAGAGAACTTTTTGCCATCCGGTGGACCCTTTTTCAAACAGCACCCTGAGATGTTCGCGCCACTGCAGGTCGGCGACCCACAGCGAGCCGGCCGGCCGGCCCACGATCCGTTCAGCCTCGTAGCCCAGGCTGCGTTCAAACGCGGGATTCACATCCAGCACGGTCTGGGTGCTGGCGGTCTGAATCAGCAGCGCGTTGGGGTTCAAGTTGAAAATGCGGGCAAAGCGGCGCAGGGACTGGTCGCGCTCGAACTCCAGACGCAGTCGATCCTCCATGTGGTTGAGCCGTCGCACATGGGCTTCGTCGGTCGCACCCCGCACGTAGTACAGCAAGGCCCCCACCACGGACATGATCACGCTCGCCAGGATCCAGTAACGCACGTCGGCCGCAAACGCAGGCCGACCCAGCAAGCCCTGCATCTCGGCCCAGGTGACGGCGCCCAATATAGCCATTCCGATCAGCAGCGTAACCAACACATAGCCGCGGCTCAGAAACGTGCCGGACAACACCACGGCAGCGATCAGCGCAAAGGACGAGGAAGCCCTCACCGACCCGTAACTGCACATGGCCCAACCGCCCAAGAACAACATGCCCATCACCAAAGGCAGCCGCACCAGATCGTAGCGTTTGCGCTTGACCATCTGATAAGACCACAGCGCAAGCAGCGCCATGGAAATCGAAATGACCGCCCGCGAATCGCCCGCAGGCGCCACCCAGACATCGACCACCGTGAGCACGACCATCAGCAGCACGATAAACAGCAGCACCGACATCAAACTGCGGTTGCGCACACTGCTCTGCGAGCGGCGAATCTCGCCGGGATCCTCCAGCGGACGCGAGTCAAGCATCGTCGGGTCCCTCGCCCCTCAAACGCAACGCCGTGATCACCATGGCGTCGCCAGGCTCGTCGTCGCGCTCACTGCAAATCAGCAATGCGAGCTCGCGGCCGTTGGCGCTCAAGCCCGTGATGGGTTGCCAGCCTGTGCGCCACTGGCTGCGCCGGCTCTGTGCAAATTGCTCGTGTTGGGCGTCCTGTCGCCACAAAAACGCATCCCGGCGGTTCAACACCACGCCACGGGAGTAACCCATGACCTGCTCAAACGCCGGATTCACATCCAGGATGTGCCCGGTGCGCGCCGACTGGACAAAGATCGGTGTGGGGCTGGAAAAAAAGACGCGTGAGAACCGCTCCATCCCGTGGTCCCGCTCCAGTTGGGCCTGCAGCCGCTGCTGGGCTTCATGCATATGCTGCTTCTGTGCGGAGTGCATCTGGGTCCGATTGAGATACACCATGACCGCAATGGCCGTCAAACACGCCGCTTGCGTTATCCATGTCCTCCAGCCCACGGCAAACGCAGGCGGCTCGCGCAAGAAACCCTGAGCATCCGCCCAAGTCAGCGACCCCAGCAACAAGATCACACCCCACGTGGTCCAGACCAGGGACCTTCGGCTCAAAAAAATCCCCACTGCGATCTGCGCCGACACGACGAGCCATATGTTGATGGTTCGCACGGAGCCGTAAAAATAGGCCGATGCAGACGCCTGCAGCAGCAAGCTGATCACAAACAGCCAGGCAACGCCAACAAAATGCTGGCGCCTCAACAAACACCAGCCCGTCAGCGCGACGGCCCCCAACCCCAGCCCGAGGTAGCTGTCTGCATCCACCGGAATGCCCAGCAACCGATCAGTGAAAAAAAGCGTCACCGTCAGGCCGGCGACCAACAGCGCCAGAGTGCGGGCCACACCCTCACGGGCAGCCACGATCGACGGCGGTCTGGGCCACCCGGAGACGGGAGTCAACGGTTTCAAACGTCCCCCGGACACCAGGATGGGTGCGGAGCTGGAGTTGGAGCCGCCAAAAACCGTCGCATGATCAGGCCTGCAATGGATTTCATATCCAGCCGAACTGCGCCCTGACATCCCGAGCCGTGGCGTTGACGGGCGCTGTCGGCGCCAGGGTGTGCTGCCGAAGGTTGGTCGCACGGACCCCGCCACCGTCCTGACCCAGCACGGCCACGGCCTTGATGCGCCATCCTTGCGCGCGCAAGGATGCCACATACGTCTGCGCGTCGGGGTACTCCACCAAGTCTGTTTTGTGGGCGTTGGGTGACAGACAAAATATCACCGCCTCACAGCGGGCTTTCGCCACCTCCAGCAAGAAATCGTCGACGGTGGTCCGGGTGGATTGCAAGGCCCCCACGCGCGCATAGAACCGCAGCGGACGCCGGTCGCTCTGCAACTGAATATCCCGCACGCTGCGGTTGAAGCACCCCGTGAGGCTGCGCACCACCGAAGTCTTGCGCGTATTGGGATTGCCAATGAGTATGTATGCGTCCATAAAAATCAATATCCGCTGATCCGTCACTCTCAAAACCAGGACAGCCTGACCACAGCGCTCCGCCGTGCATGGTCATCACCCGCCCACAAGGCCCACCGCCTGCCCAGGGACTCCCGTCCATTTCACGCTCCGCCCGGAGGGTCTGCCGGCCTGTTGGCCCCTCATGAAGCCCGACTGGCCACCACACCCACCGCGTTCCAACCTGGCGTGGGCAATACGCGCAGCCGGGACTCACCCCCGGATTCGGTCGCAATGGCCGAGCCCCTGTTCATCGCCCAGACGGTACAGGGTACACACCTGACTGTGCCGCCAGGCACTGCAGCCCAGGCACCAGGGTCAGCCCTTTCCGGCAACCCGAGCTGATGTGCGTCCGCGCGTCCAAAGGCTCCAGGAAAATGCGCATCCATCAAGGCAGTTTGACCGCCGTACCGCTGACGGCCACCATCATCATGCCGTTGGTCTCGCCCAGGACTTCATAGTCAAAGTCCATGCCGATCACGCCATTGGCACCCAGCTCCCGCGCCGCTTCAATGAGCCCTTCCAGCGCCGCATCGCGAGCCCCTGCCAGCGCACGCTCATAGCCTCCAGCCCGGCCGCCCACGACGTCTCTCACAGAGGAAAACATGTCCCTGAAAATATTCGCCCCGATGATGGCCTCGCCATTGACCACCCCCAGGTACTGATCCAGTGCGATACCGGGCGGCGTGGTGGTGCTGAGGAAAAAATCGGCACTTTTGGAAAACCAGCCCATGGATAACCTCCGTCGAACAAATTGCCCCCGCGTCGGGGAAAAAAGCCATTGTGCCGCAGCGTTTGATGGCATGGTCCGCAGCACTGCCGATGGACGGCACGGCCCCGCTCACCCCACGCCGCCCTGACCTACCAAAGCTGCCGAAGCCGACCGGTCTCCAGCGCCCACGCCCGCTGAGACATGGACCTGGCCTCGGCTTCGTCATGGGTGACCAGAAGCGCCGTCATCCCCGCCTCCCGGATGCGGTCTCGGAATTCCGCCCTCAGCTGATCGCGCAGCGTGGCATCAAGGGCTGAAAAGGGTTCATCGAGCAGCAGCGCTCGTGGCCGTGTGATCAGCGCCCGGGCCAGTGCGACGCGCTGTTGCTCACCGCCAGACAACGTCCAGACCCGTGCCCTTGCCTGTTCACCCAGACCAAAACGCTGCAAAACCTCCAGGGCCTGATCGCGCGCTTCCGGTTTGCGAATCCCCTGCTCCACCAGGCCGAAGGCCACGTTGTCCCGCACATCAAGATGCGGAAACAGGGCAAAGTCCTGGAACATCAACGCAAACCCGCGCCGCTCGGGCGGCAGTCCGGTGATGTCCCGACCGTCAAACCACACGCTGCCCGACTCAGGGGACTCCAGGCCCGCCACCATTTTCAGCAGCGTGCTCTTGCCGCTGCCCGAGGCGCCGAGCAGCGCCACGGTTTCCCCGGCCTCAACCCGCAAGCTCACGTCGGCGATCAGCGGGCGGTGGTCCCACTGTTTGGAGAGATGGCGCAGTTCAAGCATGGCCGGTCGGGTCTTTCTTCGAGGGGCCCTCGATCAGGGTGAAGGCCAGCAGCGCCAGCGCCATGAGCACACAGGCCAGCACCAGCGCCGCATCCAGGTTGGCCGCACCCGGGCGACCGAGTCGCGCGTAGATCAGTTGGGTGAGTGTGGCCCATTCGGGACGTGACAGAAACAGGGTCACGGCGAACTCGCCCAGCGCTGTGGCTGCCGCGAAGGCCATGCCCCGGCGCAGCGCCTTGCCCACCAGAGGCAAGGTCACACGCCACAACACCCGCCAGGGTCGGGCACCCAGGGTCGCCGCCGCTTGCGCGTAACTTGCCGGCAAATTGTCGAGTGCCGCTGTGAGCGATTTGGCCACAAAAGGGTAGGCCAGCAAGGCGTAGGCACCGATCAGGAGCGCGAGGCTGGCGGTCCAGCCCGGGTAGAGCAGCAGCAAGCCAAACGCGACGGTGACAGGCGACACCACAAACGGCAGGTAAGCCACCGCGCGCCAGGCCAGCGCCCAGCCCACGGGCGCACCCGACACATCAAAGGCCCGCACCGCCAGCGCATGCGTGAGGCCCAGCCCCGTGGCCAGCGCCAAGGCCATGGCCGAAAAGCGCAAGGTGTTCCACAACGCCGCCAACGTCTCTGCTTCCATCAGGACATCCAGCCCTTGCCCCACCAGCAAAGCGCGCCCCGCCTGCAGCAGAATGGCCAGCAAAGGCGCCGCACACACCAGCACCAACACCCCGACAGCGGCCCAGACCGCAAGCCACTGCGCCGCCCCCGCAGGCCTGAGGCGTGCCATCGGGCTCACCCGACCAGGAGCCGCCAGTCGTTTTTCCAGCCACGCATAGGCCAGCGCCACGGCCCCGGTGAGCCCCAGCATCCAGACCGCCAGCACGCCCGCCTGCCCCAGTTCCAGCTCATGCGCCACCAGGGTGTAGATCTCCACCTCGACGGTGGCATAGCGCTGGCCGCCCAGGATGAGCGCCAGGCCAAAGCCCGAAAAACAGTAGAGAAACACCAGGCACAACGCCGACGCCAGCCAGGGCGCGATGGCGGGCCATTCCACCCGCCAGAAGGCGCGCCAGGGCGTGGCCCCCAAGGTGCGGGCCGCGGCGACGCGCGGTGCGCTCACCTGCTCCAGCGCGTCCACCCCCGCGCGCACCACGAGGCACAAATTGAAGAACAGATTGCCGTAGAGCAGCAGCCAGGGCGTTTCATCGAGGCGCCAGCCGGCCTCGGCCAATGGTGCCCCCAGCCAGCCGCGCGGACCCCACAAGGCCAGTACGCCCAGGGCCGCCACCAGCGTGGGCACCACAAAGGGCAGCATCAACAGACGCAAGACCAGCACGCGCCCGGCAAACTCCCGACGCGCCAGCACCCAGGCCACGGGCAATCCGAACAACAAGGCCAGCACACAGGTGACCGCCGCCTGCAGCAACGACCACACCACGCGCCAGCGCAGGTAGTCGTCTTGCCAGAGCGCCAGCCACGGCAATGGCGCCTGGCTGCCCAGGTCGCCCGAGCCAAACCCCTCGGCCAGCAGGCGCAGCACCGGCGCCACCATCAACACGGCGAGGAAAGCAAAAGGGATCAGCGCCAACGAGCGCGCCGTCAAACGTGGCATGTCAACCTTGCAGCGCCATCACCCTGCAGCGCCACAAGGTGGTCGGGACCGGCCTGTCAGCGCAACCTTGCCCAAAAACAGCGCTGGTCCGACAGCGGGGAGAACCGGGCTCACTTCAATACGGTCTTGGTCCAGCGCTGCAGCCAGGCTTTGGACTGCGCTTCGGTCAAAGGCGCTTTCAATTCGTCGTAAACCGCCGGCTCGGCCGCATGCCGTTTGATCACGTCAACGCGGGGCGCCCCGGCCTCGGCCGGAAACACCCACATGGTGGTCTGCAAACCTTCCTGCACCGGCGCCGAGCGCAGGAATTCGATGAAACGACCGCCGGCTTCCCGGGCAGCCGGGTTGCCGCCCTTGATCAGAGCCACGCCCTCCACCTGGCGGAAGACACCGCCCTTGAGAAACAGGTTAGCCGTGGGGGCTTCGGTGACCTTCTCCTTGCTGTAAAACACTTCAGCCGCCGGGCTGCTGGTGTAGCTGACCACGATCGGGTAAGCGCCGCCGTTGCGCGAAAACTCGGTGTAGTAGGCCTCGCTCCAGCCCTTCACCACCTTCACGCCGTTCGCGCGCATCTGCTGCCACCAGGTGAAAGCCCCCTCTTCGCCCAGTCCGGCGATCGTGGCCAGCATGAAGGCCTGACCGGGGCTGGACGTGGCCGGGTTCTGCACCACGAGCAGCTTGGCATAGGCAGGCTGGGTCAGATCCGCGAGGGCCGTGGGCAAGGCCAGTTGGTTCTTGGCGAACCAGGCCTTGTCGATGTTGAGGTTCACATAACCGTAGTCCACCGGCACCAGGTTCTCTGGCAGGCCGGCCACTGCGGCGCGCCGGGTGGCCGCGCCACTGTAGGTGTCCAGCACCCCGGCGGCCTGGGCCCGCAAGGCCAGGGTGTTGTCGATGCCAAAGACCACGTCGGCGATGGGCTGGGCGCGCGTGAGGATGAGCTTGTTGACCATCTCGCCGGCATCGCCTGCCTTGACGATCTGCAGCTTGACGCCGGCGTCTTTTTCGAACTGCGCCAGCAAGGGCTTGGGCAGGTCAAAAGACCCGTGGGCGAGCACCCGCAGGGGGGTGGCCTCTTCGGCCATGGCGGGGGCCATGCCCAGGCCTGTCAATGAAGCCAATACCAACGCTGAAAACAAAGAACGCCGCTGCATGGTGAAGTCCGCCTTGAAAAAACGCCCGAAAGGAGCGAGAACAAAAGCAGAGGCACATGCGAACGGCGTCTGGTTCATCACACTCCCTACGCTGGCACAACCCAGATCAGGTAAGAGGGGTATCTCTCAGCCCTCCGGCATCGCTGCAAGAGGGCACCCCCGGTGTAGCCTTGCATTGTAGGGTCATCCAGCCGCGAGGGACAAACGTGGTACCTTGCGCCATCCATCCCGCATGCCGCTGCCCGGCGCTGTGCCCGGTCGATTCGACTCACCGCACAAAGAAGGGGGCAAGATGCCCGGTTACCAAGTCAAACACCAGACCGTCACCATCGGTGGCTGGGACTACGCCATTTGTTCGCTGCTGGACAACCAGCAATACAGCGACCCCCAAGGCGCCGCCCTGGAAACCGGCATGACCGAGTCGGGCTGGCCCCTGTTTGGACAGATCTGGCCTTCGGCCCGGGTCCTGGCGCTGGCCATGGACAGCCACGCCATCGCGGGCAAACGCATTCTGGAAATTGGCGCCGGCCTGGCGCTGGCCAGCCTGGTGATGCACCGAAGACACGGCGACGTGACCGTGACCGACTGGCACCCGCTGACCGAGACGTTTCTCAACGCCAACCTGCTGGCCAACCACCTGACCCCGCTGCCCTACCTGCCCGGCAACTGGGCGGTGGACGATGCCGACGGCGCCAGCGGACTGGGCCGGTTTGACCTGATCGTGGGCAG
>JBFHEQ010000089.1:0-9426 GCA_041584075.1 Hydrogenophaga sp. | reverse complement strand
CTAAATCGCATCCGCGATCAGGGTAAACCCGGAGCCAATGCCCCCGCTGCAAAATGTTCAGGCGCGGGTCACCGGCAACAGAACCGACAGGCTGTGCTCCAGGCTCTCGGACGGCAGGCGTTTGAAGCCGCTGCGGGCGTAGCGCTGCAAACGACCCAGGCAGAACGAAGTGACCACAGAGGCATCGGCTTGGGCGTCCACCGTGGGGGTGGCCGTGCCTGCGAGCACGGCGGCCTCGCGCAGGTTCTGGCGCAAGGACGACTCGATCTTGTCGAAGAACAGGTTCATGCGCTGCTGCAGGCGCTCGTTCTCAAACACCAGGGCGTCGCCCACCATGACGCGTGTCATGCCCGGATTTTTTTCACCAAACTGCAGCAGCAAGGTGACGAGCTTGCGCGACCGGGCGGTGCCGTCGGGCTCCCGTTCTATCAGCTGGTTGGCCAGGCTGAACACCGATTGTTCGATGAAGTCGATCAGGGCCTCGAACATCTGCGCCTTGCTGGCGAAGTGGCGGTACAGGGCGGCTTCGCTCACCTCGAGGCGAGACGCCAGTGCCGCCGTGGTGACCCGGTCCACACCGGGTTGCTCCAGCATGGTGGCCAAAGCCTCGAGAATCTGCACACGCCGTTCGCCGGGTTTGGGACGCTTGCGACCGGTTCCGTTGTCCGGCAAGGCATCGGCCGATTCACCGGGCAGGTCCGAAGGCTGATCGGCCGACTGCAGAGGATCGCTGGAGGTCATGGGCGGTGTGTGGTCCGTGGTGATCGGCAGACCGGCACACAGTTGGCCAGCCCAGAATGTGTCTTACCTGCACGCATTTTGGCACAGCTGCTTACAGTTCCCACCGGCGGCACAAGCGCCAATGGGTCCTGCTGTGGGCCTCAGTGCGAACGGATCATGGTGCCGAACGGCTGGTTGCCCAGCACCTCCAGCAGCAAGGCATGGGGCACCCGGCCGTCGATGATGTGCACCGCACTCACGCCACTCTTGGCGGCATCCAGCGCGCCCGCGATCTTGGGAATCATGCCACCGGAGATGGTGCCGTCTTCGATCAGGCCGTCGATGGCACGCGGCGTGAGCTCGGTGAGCAGTTCACCCGCCTTGTCGAGCACGCCCCGGATGTTGGTCAGCATGAGCAGCTTCTCGGCCTGCAACACCGTGGCCAGCTTGGCCGCCACCACATCGGCGTTGATGTTGTAGCTTTCGTTCTGCTCACCAAAACCGATGGGGGTGACCACCGGGATGAAG
This sequence comes from Hydrogenophaga sp., assembly GCA_041584075.1. Lineage (GTDB taxonomy): Bacteria > Pseudomonadota > Gammaproteobacteria > Burkholderiales > Burkholderiaceae_C > Hydrogenophaga. Next base: position 8,178 of record JBFHEQ010000089.1, on the reverse strand, counting down.
GCGTCGTCCTGCAGGGCCCTGACCACGCTGGGATCGATGCTTTCGATGTCGCCCACCTGGCCGACATCGTGTTCCTGCTTCGGGTCGTTCTGGTCCGCCAGACGCAGTTTGCGCGCCCGGATCATGGCGCCATCGCGCCCGGTCAGCCCCACCGCCTTGCCACCGGCCTGGTTGATCAGGCCCACGATGTCCTGCTGCACCTGGCCCGCCAGCACCCACTCCACCACCTCCATGGTTTCGGCGTCGGTCACGCGCATGCCCTGCTTGAACTCGCCCTTCTTGCCCAGGCGCTGCAACAGGTTTTCGATTTGTGGGCCACCACCATGCACCACCACCGGGTTGATCCCGACCAGCTTGAGCAACACCACGTCTTCGGCAAAGTCTTGCTGCAAGGCCGGGTCGGTCATGGCGTTGCCGCCGTACTTGATCACCATGGTTTTGCCATGGAGCTTGCGGATGTAGGGCAGCGCCTGCGCCAGGATCTCCGCTTTTTCGCGCGGTTCGATGTGGGTGAGCTCTTCGGTGTGGGTGGGGGGTGTGGTCATGTGCTGCGGCCTGGGTCAGGGGTTCTTGAACTGGGGAGCCTGCGCGGTAGAAGGAGCACCGACCCCAGAGAAATTGTAGGCCTTGGAACCGGGCGTTTTCGTGACGGGTCCCGGGCTCACCCGAGCGCGCCGCGTGGCAAAGGCGCCGCAACCCGAAAATGCCGTGGAACCGGCATTGCCGGGCCACTGGCATTGCCCCCTGCCGGGGTGACGGCGCAGCGCGCGCAGGTGGGTCAAAAATGGATCCCGCGCATCATCTGCTGCATCGCCACGGCCTCGGGCGACAGTTGTGGCTTGGCGCCTTTTTCGCCCTTGGCGGCCGACGAATCGGGGAACATGCGGAAGCTGGTGTTCATGACGATCTGCGCCACGCGCGGCACGAAGGCGTGCATCACCTCCCCGGTGACCCCCAGGCGGGTGGCGATGCGCACGGGTTTGAAGATGCAGGCTTGCGCGATCATGTCGGCCGCTTCTTCGGGCGCCAGGGTCGGCACATTTTTGTAGATCTGGGTGGGCGCGATCATGGGGGTTCGCACCAGCGGCATGTTGATGGTGGTGAAACTCACGCCTTGATCGGCGAACTCGCTGGAGGCGCAACGCGTCCAGGCATCGAGCGCGGCCTTGCTGGCGACATAGGCCGAGAACCGCGGCGCGTTGGTGAGCACACCGATGGAGCTGATGTTCACCACATGCCCCTTGCGCTTGGCCACCATCGCTGGCAACAAGCCCATGGTCACGCGCAGGCAGCCGAAATAGTTGAGCTGCATGGTGCGCTCGAAATCGTGAAAGCGGTCGTAGCTGCCTTCAATCGCGCGGCGGATCGAGCGCCCGGCGTTGTTGATGAGGAAATCCACGCCGCCGTGGTCGGCGATCAGCTGCTTCACGAAACGGTCGGCATCGGCCATGTCGGCGATGTCGGCGGAGTAGGCTACAAACTGGTACCCCCTGCCCCGCGCATCGGCGCAGGCTTCGTCGAGTTTGTCCTGGTCTCGGCCGCAGATGATGGTGGTCGCGCCCGCTTCGGCAAACTTGTGCGCCGCTGCCAGGCCGATGCCGGAGCTGCCCCCGGTGATGAGCACCACCTTGCCCGCCACGGTGCCCCGCAAACTGCGGTCGATGTGCAGATCGGGATCCAGGTGGCGCTCCCAGTAATCCCACAGCCGCCAGGCGTAGTCGTTGAGGTTGGGACAGGCGATACCCGTGCCCTTGAGCGCTGCCAGCGTTTCGCGGCAGTCGAACCGGGTCGGGTAGTTCACGAAATTCATCATGTCCTCGGGCAGACCGAGGTCTTGCATCACCGCGCGGTGCACGCGACGCACAGGCGCCAGCGCCATCAGGCCTTTCTTGACAGCCTTGGGGATGAAGCCGAGCAGCGCAGCGTTCACAAACAGGTTCATCTTGGGCGCATGGGCTGCCTTGCTGAGGATGTCGAGCACGTCACCCACGCGGTAGCCCATGGGATCGACCAGGTGGAAGCAATGGCCGCTGGCCCGTTTGTGGTGGCTGATGTGGTCCAGGGCATTCACCACAAAGTCGACCGGCACGATGTTGATGCGGCCACCTTCCAGCCCGATGCTGGGCATCCACGGCGGCAGGATCTGGCGCATGCGCTGGATCAGCTTGAAAAAATAGTAGGGACCATCGATCTTGTCCATTTCCCCCGTCTGGCTGTCGCCCACGACCAGCGCCGGCCGGTAAACGGACCAGGGTATCTTGCACTCCGTGCGCACGATCTTCTCGCTCTCGTGCTTGGTCATGAAATAGGGGTGATCGACGTTCTCGGCCTCGTCGAACATGTCTTCCCGGAACACCCCCTCGTACAAACCGGCCGCGGCGATCGACGATACATGGTGGAAATGCCCGGCACCAATGGCCTTGGCCAGCTCCACCGTGTTGCGGGTGCCTTCGATGTTGACGGCGAACTGGCTCTCTTCATCCGCCTCCAGGTCGTACACCGCCGCCAGGTGGTAGAAGTGGTCCACGTTGCCCTTGAGGGCCTTGATGACGTCAGCGCCCGCGCCCAGCTTTTTGGCGGTGAGGTCACCGAACACCGGCACGGCCCTGGCCGCGCTCACGCCCCAGTACTCGCGCAGGCCTGCCACCTTGCCTTCACTGGCTTTCCTGATGAGGAAGTGCACCACCGAACCCTTGCGTTCCAGCAACTTTTTGACCAGCCGTTTGCCAATGAACCCGGTGGCGCCTGTGACGAAGTAGTGCATGCAAGGTCTCCTGCCTGAATGATGAAGAACAAAGAATAGGGTCGAAGAGGCTTGCCCCGACCGCCCCCATTCTTCACCAGCGACCGCCACCTGTGTTTCCGCACAAACCCGGGATCGCGCGCGACCACGGTCAATTTAGTTGCCACCCCCTACACAGGGCGCCATGGAGGCGCTAGATTCAAAGACAGGTGTCCCACAAGGCGCACACTGTTCATCCGTTTCATCACCAACCCGCATCGATGGAGTCCGTCATGGTCAAGAAAGTCCAAAAATCATCCGCCAAATCCAAGGCCACCAGCCAGAACGCTTCGCCACTGTCCGGCGCCATCAAGGATTCGGCCCAGCAAATCTGGCTGGCTGGCCTGGGCGCGTTCTCCAAAGCACAGGCCGAAGGCGGCAAGGCTTTTGAAACGCTGGTGAAAGAAGGCCTCTCCATCCAGCGCAAGACGCAGGCGGTTGCGGAAGAGCGCATTTCCGAAGCCACCAACCGGGTGAGCGACATGGCTTCCGACATCTCGTCCAAAGCCACGGGCAAGTGGGACAAGCTCGAAAACATTTTTGAAGACCGCGTGGCCAAGGCCTTGAACAAACTGGGCGTTCCCTCCGCCCGCGACGTCGACGCCCTGATCAAGCGCATTGATGGCCTCAGCAACCAGATCAAGGGCACCAAGGCGCCCGCCAAAGCGGCCAGCCCTGCGCGCAAAGCGGCGGCCACCAAGGCTGCTCCGGCCAAAAAGGCGGCCCCTCGCAAGGCAGCGGCTCGCAAAACCGCTGTGCGCAAGACGCCGGCGCGCAAGCCGGTCGCCACCGCAGCCGCGGCGCCCTCTGCAGAGGCCTGATCCTTGAGCGGGGCACAGGCCCGATGGTCATGAAAAGGGCGCCTTGCGCCCTTTTTTTCGTCCCATCACCGTGCTGCGCCGCAGCATTCCCAACAGCCCGCGGGCCCTACACTTGAACGCATGACCAAGAAGTCCAGCAAAGTCGTCCGTCGCACCACGGCACAGCGTGCCTATGGTCACAAACCTCGCATCGCACTGGCGTTTGCCGGCGGCGGTCCATTGGGCGCGATTTACGAGATCGGTGCCTTGTGCGCCCTGGAGGAAAGCCTCCCGGACCTGGATCTCAATGACTGTGATCACTACCTCGGCGTGTCGGCCGGCGGTTTCATTGCCGCAGGCCTGGCCAACGGCATGACGCCGCGGCAACTCTGTGCTTCATTCATCGAAGACCACGCCAACGCCGAGAATTTTGATCCCGCCGGCTTGATGCGCCCGGCCTGGTCGGAATGGCTTCAGCGCCTGCAACGGCTTCCCGGCCTGGTCGGTGGCGCTGCCTGGGCCTGGGGCGTGCAGGGCAAACCCGTCACCCAGGCACTTGAACGCCTGGGCGCCGCCCTGCCCACCGGCGTGTTTGACAATGAACAAATCCACGAGCAGGTGGCGCGGCTGTTCAGCCGGGACGGTCGCACCAACGACTTCCGGCAGTTGCGAACGCGTCTGACGCTGATCGCCACCGAACTGGATACCGGCGAAGCCGCGCCCTTTGGGCGGCCGGGCTGGGATCACGTCCCGATTTCGCGGGCCATACAGGCCAGCGCCGCTTTGCCCGGCCTGTTCCCCCCCGTGGCCATCGACGGTCGGCACTTCGTGGACGGTGCCCTCAAAAAGACGGTGCACGCCACCGTCGCGCTCGAAGAAGGTGTGGACCTGTTGCTGTGCCTGAACCCGCTGGTGCCTTTCCATGCCGACCCGAAGGCGGAGCAGCACCAACGCATTCCTTCCCTGGTCGAGGGCGGGTTGCCCGCCGTCATGAGCCAGACTTTCCGCTCCATGATCCACTCGCGCCTGGCCCTGGGTCTCAAGCACTATGAGCGCGCCTACCCGGGCACCGACATCGTCCTGATCGAACCCGACCAGCGCGACGCCAAACTGTTTTTCGCCAACACCTTCAGCTACCGGCAACGCCACGACATGGCCGAGCACGCTTATCAGCAGACACGGGCCCTGCTGCGTGAAAAACAGGACCAGCTGGAACCGCGCCTGGCCAGGCATGGCATCCACCTGGACATGGTGGCGCTGAACAACCCGTCGCACCGGTTGCTCAAGCCCCTGCCCGCGCGCCCTGCAATGCCTGCCCTGCAACGTTTGCAGGACACACTCGATGAATTGCAAAGCCAGCTCAAACCACAAGCCGCAGAGGCCTGATACCCATGGTCAAAAAAGCCCCTCGCCGCACCGCCGAGCGCATTCTTGAGGTGACACTGGAACTGTTCAACCGCTTTGGCGAACCCAATGTCTCCACCACCCTGATCTCGGCCGAACTCAACATCAGCCCGGGCAACCTGTACTACCACTACCCGGCCAAGGAAGAGTTGATCAACACCTTGTTCGAACGATACGAGCGTTCGCTGGGTGAACTGCTGGGTGCGGCCGACGATGTGCGCGATGTGGAGGACGCCTGGTTCTTCCTGCACTCGCTGTTTGAACTGATCTGGGCCTACCGGTTTCTGTACCGAGACCTCAACGACCTGCTATCCAAAAACCGCTTGCTGGAGACCCGTTTCCAGGGCGTTCTCAAAAACAAGACACGTGCCGTGCGGAGCGTGCTCGCGGGCATGAGCCGCAGCGGCGCCATCGACATCGATACCCGGGAAGTGGAGCCCACTGCCAATTGCATGGTGGTGCTCCTGACCTACTGGCTCAGCTTTGAATACGTGCGCGATCCACGCCATGCGCTGGAGCCCGACCACGCCGAGCAGGCCTTGATGAGGGGAGCACAACATGTGCTCAACCTGCTGGCACCCCACCTCGAAGTCGGCCAGCGAGCGCATTTGATGGAACTCACCGGCGCTTACCGCAATGCCAACTGACCCCCCTTCGGTCGGCCCATGGGTCGCCTGCCCGGTGCATGCGCGGGGCCAACTCACGCCAGAGACCCTGGTTGCCCGATGGTCCAAGCTGCATGCGGGCGATGCCGAGCCCCTGCCTGCGTCCGAGGCCCTGCTGGCAGGCTGGCTGCAGTACCACAACGGCGATTTTGAATCCGCCGCGCAGGCCGGTCTTGCACTGGGTGCAGACGGCGCCACCCTGGTCTACAAGGCCACCTGCATCTATGCCAATTACCTCGAGCCGGGGGAGGCCCGGCGCCTGATCCTGCTGCAACAGGTGGCCGCCCAGGCGCATGATCAGCAAAACCGCACGCCCGGGAACGCCAACATCCACTATTGGCAAGCCTATGCGCTGGGCCGCTACAGCCAGGGCATCAGCGTGGCCAAAGCCCTGAGCAGCGGACTGGGCCGGTCGCTGAGAGAGGCTCTGCAACGCTGCCTGACCCTGAACCCCGACCACGCAGACGCCCACCTGGCCCTGGCCCACTACCACGCCGAAGTCATCGACAAAGTCGGTGAACTGATCGGCGGCATGACCCACGGTGCGAGCAAGACAACCGCGCTGGCCCTGTATGACCGGGCATTGGCGCTGAACCCCGACTCGGCCATCACGCGGTGCGAAGTGGCGCTGGGCTGGACGATGCTGGAGGGGCCTCGCGCGCTGGAACGGGCCCAGCAGCTCAGGGAAACTGCCTGGGCGCTTCAGGCCCAGGACGCCATGGAGCAGGTGTACCTCCAGGCCGCCAAAGCCGATCTGCAGGCGACATGAGAGCGTTTCAGGCGCTTGCCCCGGACAGCCCGTCCACGGCCTGGAACATCGCCTGGCGCGCCTGCACCACCACTTGCGCACGCCATGCGTCGGTGTCGACGTAGAAGGCGTCGCGCATGGCCTGACGGATGGCTTGCTTGAGCGCCCCATCCGCTTCAGGATGCAGGTACAGCCAATGGTCGCCCCGCAAGGCATTGACCACCGCATCGATGGGCACGGTCCCGTATTCCATGGCGATGCCGGTGTATTCGGCCTGCGGGCACTCGTCAAACACGGCGCTCCACATCATGCCTTTGATGGGCGCAGACGTGGAGGAGCCATCGTAAATGGATGTGATCGGTGTGGCGCCGCCACCGCCCCACCACCTGCGGGCCCGCTGCAAGGCCTGCTCGTCGTCTCGTGAGGCGAAAATGCGCTCGCCCACGCCGCTGGGGCCCAGGCCGGTGTGCAGGTCGATCCAGGCAATGTTGCGCGCAGACTGGGCATGCTCGCGCAAAACCCGGCGCAACGTGGCATTGCTCCAGGTGGGTCCGGTTCCACCAAAAAACAGGCCATCGGCAAACGCGTACTGCCCCTGGGTCACCACGGACTGGTAGCGGGGCAATCCGTGTTGCGCCACATACCGGGCGATCGCGGCTTCGTTGTCCGCCCCCGGCGGCCATTGCGCGGGCAGCAGCAAGGGGTGCAACTCGCCGTACCCGGCATTGACCGGCAGCGGCTGGTCAAACGCCTGGAAATTGCGGTTGAGGTCCACGTTTTCGTGCGTCACCCGGCGCAGGTGCGAAAACCCGTAGGGGTTGAGCGCGTGCACATACAGCACCGCAACACCCGCCTCATGCGCATGCTGCCGCCACGCTTCGTCGTGGAGCGCAAAAACCTGCACCCCCGAGCCGCAAAACCCCTCTGCGCCGTGGCAGGCGCTGCTGACAATCAACAACTTATCCGCGTCGGCAGCGCCATCCAGCGCCACGTCCATGGCCAGGGTTTCCCCCTCCAGGCCCGGCAGCGGATGGTCGTAGCTGCGGATGGACATGCCGGCCGCCGCTGCGCCCTCCAGAAACGACACACGGGCCCGTGCATAGGTGGGCGAAAACCCCGCCTGGGGAGTGATCATGACGCGTTCCCGGCCGCATCACCCGCCGCTTCGCGGCCCAGCCACTGCTCGGCCAGACGCACCCACAAGGTGGCCCCGAGGGGGATGAGGTCGTCGTTGAAATCGTAATGCGGGTTGTGCAGCATGCAGGGGCCGACATCGTGCCCCCCGCCTTCGTAGCCGGCGCGGTGCGCGCCATCGCCGTTGGCGATGAACACATAAGCGCCTGGCCGCTCCTGCAACATGAAAGAAAAATCCTCGGCCCCCATGGTGGGTTCCTGAGGCAGCACCTGATCCGCACCCACGATGTCGGTCATGACTTGCCGCACAAAGGCGGTTTCTGCCGGGTGGTTGACGGTGGGCGGATAGTTGCGATGGAAACGGAACTCGCAGGTCGCGCCAAACGCCGCACTGGTGTGCTCGGCGATTTCCCGCATGCGCTTCTCGATCAGGTCCAGCACCTCAAAGGTGAAGGTGCGCACCGTGCCCTGGATCTCGCAGCTGTCGGGCACCACGTTGGTGGCTTCACCGGTGTGGATCATGGTCACGGAGATCACACCCGTGTCCACCGGCTTCTTGTTGCGCGTGATGATGGTCTGGAAAGCCTGCACCATCTGGCAGGCCACGGGAACCGGATCGATGCCGTTGTGCGGCATGGCCGCATG
>JBFHEQ010000088.1:0-9479 GCA_041584075.1 Hydrogenophaga sp. | reverse complement strand
GCAAGGTTCCCCTGGGATTCCCGTTGGGGTTCGCTCAGGTGCGGGCGCGGTACCCTTGCAGGCCCGCACCGGCGGCGATGCCCAGCAGTGCCCACAGCAGGCTCCAGTTCCCCGTGCCCAGGCCGGCGATGGCCGGGCCGGGGCAGACGCCGCTGAGGCCCCAGCCGATGCCAAACACGGCAGAGCCGATCAGGGTGTCGCGGTTCCAGTGGCTGATGTGGTGCAGGAAGCGGCCGCCCAGCAGCGGCTGCTTCAACCAGCGCGGTACCAGCTTGTAGCCGATCAGTGCGACCAGCACCCCGCCACCCATGACCAGGGCCAGACCCATGTCCTGAAAACGCAGGAAACTCAGCACCACCTCGGGTTTCACCATGGTGGACAGGGCGAGTCCGAACCCGAACAGCACGCCGGCCGCCAGCACCGCGAGGGCCTGGCGCCAGCCCATGGCCTGGGGGGCGTTCATGCCAGCCCCCACGCAACGAGGTTGGCCGTGATGAAGGCCGTGGCCATGAAGGTCAGGACGGCCAGCAACGATGGCCATTGCAGCGAACCCAGGCCGCAAATGCCGTGGCCCGAGGTGCAGCCATTGCCCAGTCGGGCGCCGTAGCCCACCAGAACGCCGCCGATCAGCAGTGCCCACACCGGCACATCGGTGGTGCCGGGCGTGCCATCTGAAAGAAGCCACCACCACAGAGCCGCGCCCAGCACCAGGCCCACGGCATACACCAGCCGCCAGTCGCGGGAGCTGGTGTAGCGGAGTTGCTGAAAATAGGGGCGCTTCGATACATACGACCAGGTGCTGGAGAACACCGAGCTCATGCCACCCACCCAGCCGGTGAAGGCAAACATCAGGGACACGCCGGCACCAATGGCCAGGCCGCCGAGCAGGTAGTGTGCCCACCCCAGCGGGAAAACGGACAGGGAGAGTTCATTCATGGCGGGGCATTATCCGCTGTCTGTGGCGGCTCAGGGGTTGCGGGATGCCGTGGTGAGCAGTTGCGCGGGTGTGCCCGACCACACTTCAAAATAGCCGTCGGCCTCCCGCACCTGCAGCCAGGTTTGCCAGGGGGTGTTGGCCAGTGCTGGCGCGTCGAGTGCCAGCGCGGTCTGTTCGATGCCCAACGACAGGCGCCCCCCTTTCTGATACCCCGGCTGGGCCTGGGCGCGCCGCACCGTGGCCTGCACCCGGGCGAGTTCGAGCTGCGTTTCGACGGGAAAACTGTAGACCAGCCATTGGCGTCCGGGCGCGGCCGGGGCCAGCCCCTGGGGTGCGACGGCAGCGGGTGCCCGTTGCATCGGAAGTCTCTTGTTCACTGGCTCAAAAGCGCCGGCCACCTTGGGCGTGAGCTGGATGGTGAGCCGGGGGACCGCCTGGGCGGGTGGATTGAATCGGGCATCGACCTGCAAGGCCACCCGAAACTCGGCGGGGCGCGCGTCGAGCAGCTGGTCGGACAGCTGCATCAAACGCGGGAGGGAACGCAGCGGGATGCCCCCGCATGCCACCAGGAACAGGCTTGCTACCAGGCAGGCGGCAAGGCGCCAGGGATCTCGGGTCATGAATTTATAATCCTTTGTAAATCGATAAAAAATTATCGTAAAACAATAATATGATGTCAAGCACGGGCGCTTTTCCGGGCGTTCGCCTTTGCAAGCCCCGGGCATGGCCCTGGCGGCTTTCCGTTTGACGTTGAACAGGAGTCCCGTATGTCGCGCCCCCTCTCGCCTTTGCCCGCTTCTTTGTCCCCTGAACACTCGCTTTCCAGCGTGCGCCGCATCAGCCGCTGGATGGTGTGGGCCTGCCGCGTCTTGCTGGTGGGGTTGCCAGCGGCGCTGGTGGTTTACTGGGTCGTGGCGGATCAAGACTGGCTGGCAGTTCATGCCCATCTGAGTGCCTCTCAGGTGACGGGGCCACTTCAGCTGTGGCAACGTGTCGCTGCAGCGGCGGCCATGGCCATCCCTTTGGGGCTGTTGCTGGCAGGCCTGTGGCAGGCCCAGCGTTGTTTCGCCCAGTTCGCCGAAGGGCAGGTGTTCACCAGTGAAGCCACCCGTTTGCTGCAGCGTTTTGCGGGTTGGGTGGCCGCTGCGGCTTTGGGGGCGATTGCAGCGCCCGCTGTGGTGTCGGTGCTGCTGACCTGGAACAACCCGCCCGGCATGCGCCATCTGGCTGTGGGCGTGGGCTCCGATCACGTATTCACACTGTTTTTTGCGGCCATGGTCTGGTTGATGGCGGCTGTGATCGGTCAAGGACAGATCCTGGCCGAAGAGAACCAACGGTTTGTCTGACCCATGCCCATCGTTGTTCAGCTTGACATCATGCTGGCCCGGCGCAAGGTCAAGTCCAAGGACCTGGCCGAGCATGTGGGCATCACCGAGGCCAATTTGTCGCTGCTCAAACAAGGCAAGGTCAAAGGCGTGCGCTTTGAAACGCTGGCCAGCATTTGTGCCTACCTGGATTGCCAGCCGGGGGACTTGCTGGTGTTTGAGTCTGACGCGGCGTCGTCTTCATCTCCATGAACGGTCCATGCGCTCAGCACGTGGATCCTGCGCCCGCATCCGATCCGGGAAAATGCGGCATGACCCACACACTTGAGCACTTGCGCAGCGGCGCGCTCGCTGGCGCAAAGCGGCTGGACCTTTCTTGCGGCCTGACCCACCTGCCCGACGAGGTGTTTGACCTCGCCGATTCGCTGGAAGTGCTCAACCTCAGCGGCAACCGGCTGACCGATCTGCCGCCCGACATGGGGCGCCTGAAGAAGCTGAAGATCGTCTTCGGCTCGAACAACCTGTTTGAACACCTGCCGGAATCGCTGGGGGCGTGTGAGGCCCTGGAAGTGGTGGGGTTCAAGGCCACGCGCATCCGCCATGTGAGCGCTGCCGCCTTGCCGCCGGCCTTGCGCTGGCTGATTCTGACGGACAACGCCATCGAGCAGTTGCCCGATGCCCTGGGCGAGCGCCCTGCATTGCAAAAGCTCATGCTGGCCGGCAACCGGCTCAGCCACCTGCCCGAGGGCCTGACCCATGCCGGTCGCCTGGAGTTGCTGCGCCTGTCGGCCAATCGGTTCGAGGCGCTGCCGGACTGGCTGACGCGCTTGCCCCGGCTGGCCTGGCTGGCCCTGTCGGGCAACCCGCTGGGTTGGCAACTGGCCCAGCCGGAGCCGCTGCCCCGCATGGCCTGGCCGACCCTTGGGGTGCACGAGCAACTGGGCGAAGGGGCTTCGGGCCACATACACCGGGTGGGGCTGGATGATGGCCGGAGCCTCGCGCTGAAGCTGTTCAAAGGAGTGGTCACCAGCGATGGCCTGCCTGAGCACGAGATTGCCGGGTCCCTGGCCGCGGGCCCGCACCCGGCTTTGTGTACCCCTGTGGCAGAGTTGCAGGGCCATCCCGATGGCACCAGGGGTGTGTTGCTGCCATTGATCCCCGGGACACACCGGGTTCTGGCCGGGCCGCCCAGCATGGCTTCATGTACCCGCGACGTGTACCCAGCGGGTTTTCAGCTGCCGGCCGCGCTGGCCCTGACGGTGGCGCGCCAGGCGGTGGGGGGGCTGGCCCACTTGCACGCGCGCGGTGTCATGCACGGCGATTTTTACGCCCACAACATCCTCTGGAATCCCGCAACGGGGGAGTCGCTGCTGAGCGACATGGGCGCTGCCACCGTCTTGCCGGCCACGCCGCCGCACCTGCGCCAGGGCTTTCTGCCGCTGGAGGTCCGCGCCGTGGGCTGCCTGCTGGAGGAGTTGGCGATGCACGTGCCGGCCAGCGATCCGGGCGCCGGGACCTTGCGACTTCTGCACCAGGCGGCCGAAGCCTGTTTGGATGCGGACCCGGCCGTTCGGCCTTCGTTGGCAGCACTGGTGCACATGCTGGAGCCCTGATCTGTGTGCACCAACTACACACCCGCCACACCCCGGCAGTTGATGTCGCTGGGTGACTGGGCCGCAGGCACGGTGCCGCCAGGCACCTGGCCGGCAGAGACCTACCCGGGTTACCTTGCTCCAATCCTGGTTCCGGCGTCGGGGGACGGCGGGCAAGGCGCCGAGGTCGGTGAGGTCGGTGAGGTCCTCCTGGCCCGGTTCGGGTTGATCCCGCGCTGGTGCCGCGATGCCGCCCATGCCGCTGTGGTGAGTCGGGGGACTTACAACGCGCGCACCGAAACCGTGACCGACAAGCCCAGCTTTCGCAGCGCCTGGGCCGATCGGTGTTGGGCGCTGGTCCCCATGCAGGACTATTTCGAGCCTTGCTGGGAGACCGGGCGACCCGTGCGCTGGCGCATCGCACGCGCCGACGGCGAACCCTTGCTGGCTGCCGCCCTGCATGAACAATGGGTGGATCCGTGCACGCGTGAGCGCGTCCACAGCTTCACCTTGCTGACCCGCAACGCCGATACGCACCCGGTGCTTCGACGCATGCACCGGCCTGGGGACGAAAAGCGACAGGTGTGCACAGTCTCGACGGGGGACGCCGGTGCATGGTTGAGGGCAACGGCAAACGGTGCCTTGCCCTGGTTGTTGCAGCGTGACCAGGCTGTACTGACCGGTGCGCCGGCGCCGTTGCGTGAAGACCCGCAGGCGACGCTGCCTTTTTGAGCTGGGCTTGATTCAAGCCTTGGTGAAGACCAGCAGCAGGTTGTTGGCAGGCATGTTCAGTCGGTGTTTCCGATGCAGCCCCATGGTTTGTGCCGTCGCTGTCACGGCCTCGAGTTCGCGCAGCCCCCAGGCCGGATTCTGGCTGCGCAAAGAGGCGTCGAAGGCCAGGTTTCCAGGGGCCGTGTCCACCCCGGCCTCGAAAAAAGGCCCGTAGATCAACAACTGCCCGTCTGAAGCCAGGTGGCGGGTCGCCCCCTGCATGAGCGCGGTGCATGCGCTCCAGGGGGCAATGTGCAACAGGTTGGCACAGTACAGCGCATCAAAGGGGTGCTGAAAGGCGCTGGCCAGCGTTTCGTCGGAGGTGGGCCAGACGGGATCGTTCACATCGAGCAGGCAAGGAGCCAGGACATTGTTTGCCTGCAGTGCCCGGGTCCAGGCGGCGATGGTGGGCAACGCGGCGCTGTTCACTTCGGTGGGTTGCCATTCCCAGCCCGGCAGTCGCTGGCCGATCCACGCGGCATGCTGCCCGGTGCCCGACGCAATCTCCAGCAACCGGCCCCCTGCGGGCAAGTGCTGGCGCAGCGCCAGCAACAGGGGTTCCTTGTTGCGCTCTGCCGCGGGGCTGGACGGCAGGTCGATCATGGCTGGGGAGAGGTCGTTGAAGGGGCCGGGTCGGTCAGCGTGAGCAGGATGTCGGCGTACCAGGCGCAATTCAGACCCAGGGATTCATCGAGCACCAGGTCGCGGTTGCCCATGTCCATGCGGGAGGAATGCACTCCCAGCAACTTCCAGGGCAAGGCTGCCGTACCGGCGGTGGGGGCGGTGTCGCGCATCACCACCGCAGCGCCGCTGGTGCCGCGGTGGGTCCGGGCGTCGGTCAGGAAGTAGCCGCTGCCCTGGAACCGGATGCCAAACGGCGATGCGATGCCGGTGGTTCGCACCACCGGCAGGTGGTGCACGGTGTCGTGGAACCCCAGCGGAAACCCGACCACGAGCAGGGGTGAATCCACGGCAACCGCACCAAAAGACACCTGCAGGTGTTCGGGCGTGAAGGCGCGGATGATGGCGTTCTTGGGCAAGTGGGCCCGGTCCACCTCCAGCACGGCCACGTCGATGTCGCCGCCGCTGTCCTGTCCCTGTCGCCAGACCGCCTGCCCTTCGGCATACAACAGCATGGAGAACCCGGTGGAGCGCGTGAGGTCGGTGTCGTCTGTGTGCAGTTCGATCTCGATGCGGTCTGGCAGGTGCTGAGCGGTCTCATCGATGACCACGTGCCGGCTGGTGACCAGGAACAGGTGGCCATCGCGTTCGAAAAAGAAGCCGCTGGCATTGGTGAGCGCAAAAGTACCCAGAAATGTGGATACCCGAGGCGCGGCCAGAAACAGGGGGTCGACCGCAGCAGGCGCCAACGGTGTTTTGATCGGGGTTTTGGTGTTTTGACTCACGAGTCAGTGTCGCAGCTTTTTGCGGACGCACGCGATCTTCTTCGACTGAACGCAAGGGCAGCAGGCAGCGGCCAGCCCTTTGTCGGAAAAACGCCTCAAAACGGAAGGCGGATGCGCCACCGCAGGCGCTAGCATCGGCGGTATGAGTGTCCAATACGAATGTTTGTCCCGCGTCGACGTGTACGCGGATGCTTTTGGCGTGAGCGCGCCCACCAGCAACGTCGGGCCGGAGGTCTGGCCGCGCCGAGTGGGATTCTTCATCCGGCTGTCAGCCCCTGCGACCACCATCCACGACACCGGAGAGGGTGGCGAGGTGAGGACGCGCGAGCTGGTGGCTGGCCAGCTGGGCCTGGTGCCACGCTGGGTCAAATCGGCCTCCGACGCCAAATTGCGTTCAACCAAGCTGGTCAACACACGCCACGAAACCGTGTCCACGGCCAAGCCCAGTTACGACGCCTGGATGGCCGGGCAACGCTGCATCGTGCCCATGCAGGCGTTTCAGGAAGACGACTATCGCGGCGGCAAGGCGGTGCCCACCCGGATTGCCCGGGTGGACGGTCGACCCATGGGCGTGGCGGGCCTGTGGGAATGCTGGACAGGCCCTGAGGGTGAGACCATCACGAGTTACACCCTGTTGACGGTCAACGCCAACAGCCATGCACTGATGCACCGGTACCAGCAACCGGGCGCCGAAAAGCGGATGCTGGCGATTTTGAATGAAGGCTCTTTCGATGCGTGGTTGCAAGCCCGGCCGGACAAGGCCAGAGAGTTTCTGCGCCCTTACCCGGCCGAGAAGCTGACCGCCAATCCCATCGAGTCACGCCGAAAAGACAGGGGCTGAGGCGCTGTGGTCGTCCTGGCGCCGGGCAAAAAATGAATACCATTCTTAAGCCCTTTCGTGCACTTGGCCACTGTGGTGTGCCCAGCAGGGATGGAGGGTGTTGGCTAGACTGGTTGGCGTTTGCCGGACCGGTCTGTGCCGTGTGCCGTTGCCGCCGGCCCGGGTCCTTGATGCCCGTTTCGAATCACCCAACCAACCCTGGAACCTTTTGTTCATGAAGTTTTATTACCACCCATCGCCCAATCCGCTCAAAGTGGCCCTGATGCTGGAAGAGACGGGCTTGCCCTACGAGCTGATGCCGGTCGATACACGCAAGGGCGAGCAGCACGAGGCCGCTTACCTGGCCATCAACCCCAATGCCAAGACACCTTCGCTCGTCGACGGCGATGCCGTGGTTTTTGACAGCAACGCGATTCTGCTGTACCTGGCCGAAAAAAGCGGTCAGTTTCTGCCGGAGAACACACCCGCCCTGCGTGCCCAGACGCTGTCCTGGCTGATGTTTGTGGCGACGGGCATTGGCCCCTACTCTGGCCAGGCCGTGCATTTCAAACACTACGCCCCCAAGCCCCAGGACTACGCGGTGAACCGCTACGACTTCGAGGCCCAGCGCCACTGGGGCATCTTGAATGACCACCTCGCCACGCGCCGCTACATGGTGGGAGACACCTATTCCATCGTCGATATGGCGGTCTGGGGATGGGCCCGCGCGGTGCCCTTCATCCTGGGCGCAGAGGCCTGGGAAAGCCTGCCCCACGTGAAGCGACTGCTGGACGAAATCAATGCCCGCCCGGCCGCACAACGCGCCGAAGCCCTGAAAGCGCAGCACACCTTCAAGACCGAGATGGACGCCGACGCCACCAAGGCGATGTTTCCGCAAAACGCCCACCTGGCGAGCTGAATGTGATGCCGGGCCAGGAGCCTGCGCGGCAGAAGGAACATCGGCTGCAACCCGCGAGAAACCGGTCTCGCCCGGTACTACCTCCTGCGCCCAGGGGTTGACCCTGGGCTTCTCGGTATCACCAAGCGATCCTCGGTTTTCGCAGGTTTCGCTGCGATGCCTTCTGCCGCGCAGGCTCCGAGGGTCCATCGAACAAAGAAGGCCTTGATCCGGTGGGATCAAGGCCTTTTTTTGGGGTGTGGCGGTTTTCGTTCCGCTCGGCTTCGCGAACGGAAAATCCGGCCGGGGTGGGAGGCTTTCAGGCGCTCACAGCCGCTTCCATGGTGGGGTAGTCGGTGTAACCCGCTGCGCCCGGCGTATAGAAAGTGCTGGCGTCGGGCTTGTTGAGCTCGGCTCCGGCGCGGATGCGCTCGGGCAGATCCGGGTTGGCCAGGAAAGCGGTGCCAAAAGCCACGGCATCGAGCAGGCCTTCGCTGATGGCCTGCTCGGCTTCTTCGGGGCTGTAGCCCATGTTGCCGACCAGCACGCCCTTGTAGAGGGCGCGGGCCACCGGCATCACATCGGCCGACTGCTTCTGGAAAAAGTCCGCGCGCATGACATGCAGGTAGGCCAGGTTGAAGGCGTTGAGGCGCTCGGCCAGAAAACCGGTCAGCGCCAGCGGATCGCTGTCGATCATGCTGTTGTAGCTGTTGAGGGGCGACAGGCGCAGGCCCACGCGGTCGGCGCCGATGGCCTCGGTCACGGCGGTCAAGACCTCGAACAGGAAACGGGCACGGTTCTCCAGCGAGCCGCCATAGGCGTCGGAGCGCTGGTTGGCGCCGTCGCGCAGGAACTGGTCGATCAGGTAGCCGTTGGCGCCATGCACCTCGACGCCGTCAAAGCCGGCCTCGATGGCATTTTTTGCGCCTTGCACATAGGCCTGCACCAGACCCGGGATTTCTTCCAGGGTCAGCGCCCGTGGCAGCACGTTGGGCAGCTTGCCCTGTGGCGTGTGGACTTCGCCGTCGATGGCGATGGCGCTGGACGACACGTTTTCGGCGCCGTGGTTCATGGCCGGGTGGGCCGCGCGGCCCGAATGCCAGATCTGCATGAAGATGCGGCCACCTTTGGCGTGCACAGCCTCGGTCACCTTTTTCCAGCCGGCGATTTGTTCAGCCGAGTAGATGCCCGGCTCGGCCACGAAGGCCGAGGTGCCGGGCGCGACCATGGTGCATTCGGTGATGAGCAGCCCGCCACTGGCGCGCTGGGCGTAGTACTCGGCCATGAGGTCGTTGGGCTGGTGTTCCTGACCGGCGCGGGTGCGGGTCAAGGGGGCAAGCAGGATGCGGTTGGGCAGGGTCAGGCGGCCCACTTTGAGCGTGTCAAACAACATGAAATCAACTCCGGAACATAGATACGCCCGACAGTATCAGCCCGTCAATGCCAGTGTGGCAGCGGACTTTCTGGAATCGGTGTAGTCGGCGTTAACGCGCCAGCGGAGGCGCACCCAACCGTGCGTTCACGCTCACGGCATCGGGTACCTCGAAGGTGGCGTTGTGTTGTGCGGTCAGCGGGCCGCCGCCGGGCTCGACCTCACCCTGCGGGCCATAACCCACGGCCTTGAATTTCCAGAGGACCCCGATGCGTTTGAGGTTGCCCACATGCGCGCCTGCGGCGGTGTGCACGGCATAGACGCCAGCGTTGACGGGTTTCAGTTGCAACATGCCGGG
>JBFHEQ010000087.1:0-9493 GCA_041584075.1 Hydrogenophaga sp. | reverse complement strand
CCATACGACAGGGATACGTTGTCAAACGTCAGCATGGTCGCTCCCCAGGTAGGCGTCGATCACAGCGGGGTTGGCGCGCACTTCGGCGGGCGTGCCTTCGGCGATTTTTTCGCCGTAGCTGAGCACCAGAATCTTGTCGGCCAGGCTCATGATCATGTCCATCTTGTGCTCGATCAGGCAGACCGTGAAGTCGTGCCTGACCATCTTTCGGATCAGCTCGGCCAGGCCCAGCGTTTCTTCGGGGTTCACCCCGCCTGCAGGCTCGTCGAGCAGCAGCAGCTTGGGTGCGGTGGCCAGCGCCAGCGCAAAGGCCACACGCTTGCGCTCTTCCTGCGTGATGTCGCCGGCCACGCGGTTTTCCAGGTGGGCCAGGCCCACGAAGTCGAGTGCTTCGCGCGCTTTTTCGCGGCACACGCGCTCTTCTTCTTTCAGGCGGTCAGAGCCGAACAACACGTCGAGCAGGCCCGAGCGGGTGCGCAGGCGGTGGCCCACGATCAGGTTGTCCAGCACCGAAGCGGTGTCGAACAGCGTGGTCGACTGGAAGGTGCGGGCAATGCCCAGGCGCGCCACTTCGTCGGTGCGCAGCGTGGTGATGTCGCGCCCTTCAAACGTGATCGTGCCTTCGCTGGGCTTGTGCACGCCGCTGATGAGGTTGAAGAAGGTGGTTTTGCCAGCGCCGTTGGGACCGATGATGGCGTTGATCTTGCCCTTCTCGATGCTGGTGCTGACGCTGTTGACGGCGGTGTTGCCGCCGAAGCGTTTGGTCAGGTGTTCGATCTCAAGCACGTGTCGACTCCTTTGGACCAGCGTCGTTCTTCGGTTGTTGGGAGGCGGCTTTTTGCTGCGCCACATCGGCAGCAGAAGCCTGGCGGGCACGGCGCGCCACCCAGGTGCCCACGATGCCGTTGGGCACAAAGATCACCAGGAAGATAAGCACGGGGCCAAAAATCAGGAAACGGAACTCTTGCAGGAATTGCAGGTACTGCGTGGCCCAGGGCACCATCAGCGCGCCCAGCAGCGGGCCCAGCACCGTGCCCAGCCCACCGATGATCATGTACATGGTCATGTCGAAAGCGTGGGTGGCGCCCGCCAGATCGGGGCCGAGGAAGCGCACGAACCCGGCGTACAGGGCGCCGGCCAGGCCGGCGTACAGCACCGACAGCGAAAATGCGATGAGCTTGTTGCGCATGAGGTTGACGCCCAGGGCTTCGGCCAGCTCGTCGCCGTTGCGAATGGCCATGAAAGTGCGGCCCATCAGCGAATCGACGATGCGGCGCATGACCCACACGCCCACCACCAGAAAGAAGAACACCAGGTAGTAGAGCGAGAGCGGTGTTTCGAAGCTGAGCGGGCCAATGGCCGTGGGCGCGGGGATGCCCATGATGCCCACGGTGCCGTGGGTGAGGCTCTCCCACTTTTCGATCACCAGAAACATGATGGTGCCCACGCACAGCGTGAAGATGGAGAAGTAGTGGCCACGCAAGCGCAGCGACACCCAGCCCAGCGGCAAGCCGACCAGCACCGTGACCGCACCCGAGAGCACAAAGGCCAGCCAGAACGAGACTTCATAGTCCACCGTGAGAATGCCCAGGGTGTAGGCGCCCACGGCCATGAAGCCGGCGTGCGCCAGGTTGAACTGGCCGGTGTAGCCCGTGATAAGGTTCAGACCGAGCGTCGCGATGGCGAAGATGTAGGCGGTGGACATCACCGTGAGGTGGTAGTCGTTGCCCGCCATCAAGGGGAACAGCAAGCCGGCGACCAGCAGCAGCCCCCAGCCGAATTTGCCTTCAAGGAATTTCATCATGGCTTCAGCGTGCTCCGTTGGTGAAAAGGCCTTGGGGGCGCAGTGAAAGGATCACCACCAGCAACACGAAGGAGATGATGTCCTTGTAGTCGGTGGAGATGTAATAGGCACCAAACGACTCGGCGAAACCAATGATCAGGCCACCCACGATGGCGCCGGGCACGCTGCCCATGCCGCCCAGAATGATGATCACGAAAGCCTTGGTGATCACCAGGTGGCCCATGGCGGGATACACGAGGTTGATGGGCGCGTAGAGCGTGGCGGCGACGGCGGCCAGCGCGCCCGAAATGCCGAAGGTGAGCATGGCCACGCGGTTGGCATCGATGCCCACGAGCGAAGCGCCATCGCGGTTTTGCGCCATGGCCACGATGGTCGAGCCGGCCACGGTGCGCGTGAGGAACACCTGCAGCGCGGCCATCAGCGTGAATGCGCCGGCAATGATCATGAGCCGCTGCACGGGCGCTGTGACGCCAGCGATCTCCACGATGCCGCTGAAGGGGGTGGGCATGCGCAGGAAGTCGGCACCCCACAGTGCCTGTGCCCCGGCTTCCAGAAAC
Organism: Hydrogenophaga sp.; assembly: GCA_041584075.1. Taxonomy (GTDB): domain Bacteria; phylum Pseudomonadota; class Gammaproteobacteria; order Burkholderiales; family Burkholderiaceae_C; genus Hydrogenophaga. The sequence continues at coordinate 7,132 of JBFHEQ010000087.1, read as the reverse complement.
AGCAGCAGGCCAATGGCGGCGATCATGGGATGCAGGCCGGAATGGTTGCGCAGCGGGCGGAACACCATGCGCTCCGACAAGGCCCCGATCACGGCCACCACGCCGGCAGCCCCGATCATGGCGATCCAGTAGTTGACCTCCCAGCCGGTCATGAGCTTGAGCGCCACAAATGCGCCCACCATGTAGAACGCGCCGTGGGCGAAGTTGGGCACGTGAAGAATGCCGTAGACCAGGGTGAGCCCCAGGGCCACGAGGCTGTATATGCCGCCCAGTGTCAGGCCGTTGAGCACCTGTTGAAGAAAAATATCCACTGTGTTTGCGCCTCTGGATGGGTTGCTGAAAGAGCTTTTGCCCACCAAGCCAATCGCTTGATTTCGAGACTATAGACTGCACAGTGGAATCGACAACAACGGGTTAACCCTCAAGTTGATTCCTTGGGGACACCCCCACGCCTTCTCCATAAATACCCATGAAGATCATGGGTTTTTTTCGCCGTTCCCGGCAAAAATCCGGCGCTTCAGGCGGCCTCGTATTGCGTGGCCACATCGCCTGCAATGCTGCACTGCAAAACAGAAAGCGATCAAAGCGCGGCCGCAGCCAACGGGGTGCAGGGAGGCCTGAAGCCACACACTTGGCCGCCCGGGCCGGGCCATGCTGGGACAAGTCAAAGAAACTGCAGCACACCAAGCGCTGTGGTGCGTGTCCGCGAAGCGACGGCCTGCGGACGGCAGCCGCTGGCAACGGGCCAAAGAACGGCTCAGTCGCCGCCGCTGCCGCAGTTGTCGCAGTTGCCGCAGGCAGGCCCTTTGCCCTTGGATGCCCGCCAGTATTTGCGCACGACGAAGGCCACCGCCAGCCCGACCAGGGCCAGCACGGCGATCAGGTCAAAGTTCATCTCAGAAGCCTCCCAGACCCAGGGCCAGCCGGTAGGTGAGCCACGACGCAGCGTAGGCCAGACCAAACAGGAACGCCGCCATGCCCACGGGCATGGCCCAGCCGCCCATTTCCTTGCGCACCACGGCCAGCGTGGCCAGGCACTGCGGCGCGAACACAAACCAGATCAACAGCGACAGGCCGGTGGCCAGCGTCCAGTCCTGCGCAATCAGGGGGCCGAGCGCAGCGCCCACATCATCACCCGTTTGCGACAGGGCGTAAACCGTGCCCAGCGCGGCCACCATCACCTCGCGCGCCGCCAGGCCGGGGATCAAGGCCACCACGATCTGCCAGTTGAAACCGATGGGCGCAAAAAGGCCTGAGAGCGCCTGGCCGATGCGACCGGCAAAGCTGTATTCAATGGGGCTGCCCGCAAACGTCACCGGGGCCTGTGGGAAGGTGGAGAGGAACCACAGGATCACGGTCAGCGACAGGATGATGCCGCCCACATTGCGCAGGAAGATGCTGGCGCGCTGCCACAGGCCAATGGCCACATCCTTCACGCGCGGCAAGTGGTAATCGGGCAGCTCCATCATCAGTTGCACCGGCTCGCCCGCGCCCCGCCAGAGCTTCAACACCCAGGCCACGGCGATGGCCGAGACGATGCCCAATACATACAGGCCAAACATCACCAGGCCCGGCAGGTTCATGCCCCAAACAGTTTTGGCCGGGATGAAGGCTCCGATCAGCAGCGTGTACACCGGCAAGCGGGCCGAGCAGGTCATGAGCGGCGCGATGAACACCGTGACCCACTTGGTGCGCCGGTCGGAGATCGTGCGCGCGGCCATGATGCCCGGTATGGCGCAGGCAAAGCTGGAGAGCAGCGGAATGAATGCGCGCCCCGACAAGCCCAGACTGCCCATGAGCCGGTCCAGCAAGAGCGCGGCGCGCGGCAGGTAGCCCGACTCTTCCATCACCAGGATGAAGAAAAACAGAATCAGAATTTGCGGCAGAAAGATCACCACGCCGCCCAGGCCGGCGATCACCCCATCGATCAGCAGGCTCTTGAGCAAACCCGATGGCAACAGCGCGTCCACGCCTTCGGCCACCCAGGTGGTGGCCCCTTCGATCAGCCCCATGGGCCACTCGGCCCAGGCAAAGACCGCCTGAAAAATCAGGAACAACAACACCAGCAGCACCATCACTCCGCTGAACGGCTGCAACAGCAAGGCATCGAGGCGGCGCGACCACCCGTGGGCTGACAAGGGCTGGTCCAGCCCCGCAGCCTGCAGCCAGGCCTGGGCCTGCGCATCGTCGGCACGGGCCATGCCTGTGCTGGCTGGCACCACCGGGGCTTGGGGCCGCGTTTGAGTCCAGAGGTCGACCCGGTCGAGCAATTGCCGCAAGCCGTCGGTGCCCTGCCCCGAGATGCCGGTGGCTTCCACCACCGGCACGCCCAGCGCAACCTGCAGGCGCGCCGCATCGATCTCGCGCCCCTGGCTGCGCACCCGGTCCATCATGTTGAGCACCACCACCATGGGCACACCCAGGCGATTCAGGGCGGCCACCAGGCGCAAGCCCCGGCGCAAACGCGTGGCGTCCAGCACCACGGCGGTGAGATCGGGCGCTTTTTCGCGCAGGCTCTGACCCAGCACCATCTCGCAGGCCACGGACTCGTCCTGGCTGCAGGGGTTGAGGCTGTAGGTGCCCGGGAGATCGATCACCGTGACCGAGCGGCCTGCGGCGGTCTTCATGAGGCCGCGCTTGAGCTCAACGGTGACGCCAGCGTAGTTGGCCACCTTTTGTTTGCTGCCGGTGAGGCGGTTGAACAGCGCGGTCTTGCCGCAATTGGGGTTGCCCAGCAAGGCCAGGCGGCGCTGGGCCAGCCCGCTGGTGTCGATGGTGGCGGTGCTCATGCGGCGCCCAGGCTGCCGGCCACGTCCACGTCCACGTGCTCATGCACTTCGATCTGGCAGGCTTCATCCGGCCGCAGTCCAAACACAGCGTCGCCCACCTGCACCACCAGCGCCCCGCGCTTGAACCAGCTGCGCTGCAGCACCCGCACGTTTTCCAGCGGCAGGAAGCCCAGCTCCAGCAGGCGCGGGTGGTGGGCGCTGTCAGCAGTGATGCGGTGCCATTGCTGCACAGGGGCTTGGTTCAGGTTGCGGGACGTCATGGGATTCATCTGTAAATACGAATGATTCACATTGTAGGAACTCAAAGATCAAGATTCGTTGACCTGTATCAACTCCTTTGGAAACCCCGGGGGCTCGCTGCTACCATCGACGGATTCGCCCCAAAACGGTGCACCCAAGCCCATGCCTTCTCACCCGTTACCCGCCAGCCGGTTGCTCAGTTGGCTGCGATCTTTCTACCCGGCGCCACTCATGGGTGGTCCCCGTGACCTCTGGCTGGGCAGCCTGGGCGCCGGGCTGGGCCTGCTGATCACCGAGTGGATCAGCCACCAGGCCCTGGGCTCGGCCAACCCCTGGTTCATCGCCCCCATGGGCGCTTCGGCGGTGCTGCTGTTTGCCGTGCCGGCCAGCCCGCTGGCCCAACCCTGGTCCATCGTGGGGGGCAATGTGATCGCCGCAGCGGTGGGCATCACCTGCGTACAGCTGTTCAGCAGCAGCGGCCCGGTGGCCGCGCTGGCGGCGGCGGTGGCCATTGGCTTGATGTTCGCCCTGCGCTGCCTGCACCCGCCGGGCGGTGCTGTCGCGCTCACCGCCGTGCTGGGTGGCCCGGCCATCCACGATCTGGGCTATGCCTTTGTGCTCTGGCCCGTGGCCGTGGACTCGGTGCTCATGTTGTTGCTGGCCCTGGCCTTCAACAACATCGCCGGCCGCCGCTACCCCCACCACGGTGCCCCGCACCCACACCCCCACGACACGCGCGACCGCCTGCCCACCCAGCGCGCGGGACCCTCCCGCGAAGACCTCGATGCCGCCATCGCTTCGTTTGGCGAGGTGCTCGACATCGACCGCGACGACCTGGAAGACCTCGTGATGCGCACCCAGCTCGCCACGCGCCAGCGCCAATGGCAGGCCGTGCGCTGCAGCGACATCATGTCCAGCGATGTCATCACCGTGGGGCCGACCGACTCGGTGGACGAAGCCTGGCAGCGGCTGGCGCATCACAAAGTCAAGGCTTTGCCGGTCGCGGACGCGGCGGGCAAGCTGGTGGGCATCGTTTCGCTGCACGACTTTTTCATCGGCCAGAGCGCGCCCGAGCCCAACCGCTTGCCCCGCATGAGCACGGCCCGCCGCGTCGACGAGATCATGACGCGACGCGTGCGCTCGGCCCGGCCCGAGCAACCCATCGCGGATTTGGTGAAAGGCTTTTCGGACGGCGGCCTGCACCACATGCCCGTGGTGAATGCCAACGGTCAGGTGGTCGGCATGGTGACCCAGTCGGACCTGGTGGCCGCCCTCTTCATGCGCAGCCCCGGCTGAAGCCGTTTCACCATCGCGCCTGAACCCGGTCTTCCTCGCGCACCGCAGGACCTGCCTTGGCCAATGCCATCCACACATGGAAGGGCAATTGCTCCACCGCTCGCCGCGGCGCTTCGCGCGCCACCCTCAAGGCGCCATCTTCCACCAGCATCACGCCGCACTCGGCCGGCACTTCGTCGGGCGCACCGATGGCGCGCCCCCTGGCATCTTGTCCCAGCACATACCAGCAAGCGCCCGCCATGCCCAGGTAAGCGGCCCGCTTGGCGGGCTTCTTCAAATCACCCAGCAGGTCGGCCCGGCTCACCTTGATCTCGTGCACCACGGGCTCTACATAGGCTTCCACCGAGGTGCGGCGGATCGAAAACACATCGGGCATGGCCAGGCACCAGGCGTGGCCCGGCGGTTCGGGCAGCGGCGTGGCGTCGTCGTCCAGCGCCAGCCCGGGGGACTCAGGCACAGGCGCAGGCTCTTCACCCAGCAGCAAGGCTTTGGGCAAGGCCACGCGCAACATCAGGCCACGCCAGGCCAGGCGACCGCCCCGGGTCATTTCCAGCGCCACGCGCTGCACCAGCTCTTCGTGGGGCGAACGCGCCGCCTTGTTGCTGGCAAACACCTTCGCCAGGGTGGCGATGCCGGCATCGGTCACCCGCAAGGTTTCGTGGCCTTCGCCGGAGCGCAAGCGCTCGATCTGCCCGGCCGCCAGCAACTCCACTTCGATCATGTCCTGGATCGGCCAGCCGGCCGAGCGGTACAGGTCGCGCAGACGGCGGTGGTGGACGCGGCCCAGCGTCGGAACCCCGTTCGGCGTGACGCTCAGGGTTGGGTTGGATAGGGGTGGGGAAGCTGGGTCCATGGTGGCTCGGGGTTCCGCCCGTATCATGCCAGCGAGCCTTCGACTGCATACCCTTGACCGCCAAAAGCCCACCCGCCCGCACCACTACCCTCGCCGATGCGGCGATGCCCCTGCCGGGCGCCGCCGCGCACAGCGCCGTGGCGGTGCGCGCGCTGTGCGAATTCGGCGCCAAGGAAGGCGACCTCGACCTGCGCTTCACGCCCTCACCCAGCGGCGCCGAAGGCGTGGCCGGCCACACGACCGTCACCGGGCGCCGCCCGGCCGGCTACCAGCGCGAGCTGCCCCTGAGTGCCAGCTTTGAAGAGCTCACCGTCACCGGCCGCGCCGACGGCTTCGACCCCGCTGCCCGTCGCGTCGAAGAAATCAAGACCCACCGGGGTGATGCCGGCGCCATACCGCCCAACCACCGCGCCCTGCACTGGGCACAGGCGCGGGTCTACGGCTGGATGCTGTGCCAGCAACTGTCGCTAGCCCACATCGAGATCGCGCTGGTGTACTACAACATCGACACGAGCGAAGAAACCGTGTTGACCGAAACGCAGAGCGCCGAAGACCTGCGCGCCCTTTTTGAGGGTCTCTGCCAACGCTACATCGCCTGGGCGCGAGAGCAAACGACCCACCGCCATCAACGCGACGCCGCACTCACAGCCTTGGCTTTTCCCTTTGCCGACTTCCGCCCCGGCCAGCGACTGCTGACCGAAACCGTGTACCGCGCCCAGGGCCGCAAGAAAGATGGCGAACGTTTGCTCATGGCGCAAGCCCCCACCGGCATCGGCAAAACCATGGCCAACTTGTTCGGCGCACTGAAAGCCGCACCAGCGCAAGCCATTGACAAAGTTTTTTACCTCACCGCCAAAACCCCCGGCCGCCAGCTTGCCCTCGATGCGCTGAAACGGCTGAACAACGCTGGCCACTTGCGTGTGCTCGAACGCGTGGCGCGCGACAAAGCCTGCGAACACCCCGACAAAGCCTGCCACGGTGCCTCCTGCCCGCTGGCCCAGGGCTTTTACGACCGACTGCCCGGTGCCCGCTCCACGGCCGCCAAGATTCAATGGCTGGACAAGACCACACTGCGCGACACCGCGCTGGCCCACACCGTCTGCCCCTACTACCTCGGTCAGGAAATGGTGCGCTGGAGCGATGTGCTGGTGGGCGATTTCAACCACTACTTCGACCACGGCGCCGCCTGGCACGCGCTCACCGAAGCCAACGAATGGCGGGTCAGCCTGCTGATCGACGAAGCCCACAACCTGATCGAGCGCACGCGCCTGATGCACAGCGCCACGATGGCGCCCGGCGCCTTTCAATCGCTGCGCCAAAGCGCGCCACTCGGCTTGAAGAAGCCGCTCGACAAACTGCACCGCCAATGGGGCAAGCTCGCCCGCGAACACACCGAGACCTACGCCGTATTGCCCGAGCTGCCTGGCGACTGGGTCGACACCCTGCAAGCCACCTGCACCGCCATCGGCGAACACTTTGTCGATCACCCCGGCGACGCCACCGGCGTGCTGCAAAACTGGTGGTTCGACGCCCTGCACTTTCTGCGCGTGAGTGAGACCTTCGGCGACCACAGCTTGTGCGACGTGGCGCGCGATGCCTGGGACAGCCCCAGGCCCAGCAACGCCACCAAGCCCGGCCACCCGGCCGTGAGCCTGCGCAACGTCATCCCGGCCCCGCTGCTGCAAGACCGCTGGGCCACCGCCCACAGCGCCACCCTGTTCTCCGCCACCCTCGCGCCCATGGACTACGTGGCCGACCTGCTCGGCCTGCCGGATGACACCACGCGCCTGGAAGTGCCCTCGCCTTTCTCTTCCGAACAGCTGCAGGTGCGCCTGGCGCCCCACATCTCCACCCGCTGGAGCCACCGCCTGGCCTCGCTCACGCCCATGGCCGACGTGATGGCCGAGCAGTTTGAAGCCGAGCCCGGCAACTACCTCGCCTTCTTCAGCAGCTT
>JBFHEQ010000086.1:0-9631 GCA_041584075.1 Hydrogenophaga sp. | reverse complement strand
TCCAACGTGGCCGGGCCCCATTCATCACCCATTCACCCTTGCGATCCCAGTTGCTGGGCCCGCTCCTGCAAGGTGTTGAGCGCCTGAAAAAGCGCTTGTTGTTCTTGTGGCGTCAGCGCCTCCAGCAGGAACTGTTCGCGCGCTTGGACCATCGGGACCACCCTGGCGTAGAGCGCCCGCCCGGCCGGCATGAGGCGCAGCAGCCAGCTGCGCCCATCGTCTGGATCGGGCAGGCGTTCGACCAGACCATCGCGCTCCATGCGACTGATGGCGCGGCTGACCTGCATTTTTTCCAGGGTTGTGCTGGCGATCACGGCCGAGGTCTTGACCTTGCCGGCACCGGCCAGCGCGGCGAGGACACGCCATTCGTCGCGGGTCAGTCCAAAACGCTCCCGGTAGACCTGAGCGATGCACTGGCTGACGGATTCGCTGAGGACGGCGATCCGGTAAGGGAGAAAGCTGCTGAGATCCATGACAACCTTGGGTTTTTTGTCTGCGTCTCAATGGTAACGGATGATATTGGACAGGCGCTTGTTTCCACCATTCTGGATGCCATTTCATCAATGGATCAAGGGAAACCATGGGCTTGGCAAGTGGATTTCAACCGCTTGCGGAAATATAGTAACGTGAGTTACGATATGCATTCTGAGAAACAAGACCTGGAGACACCATGAAAGTTCAACGCTTCCACCACGTGGCCTACCGTTGTATCGACGCCGAAGAAACGGTGCGTTGGTATGGGGAACACCTGAACATGGATTTTGTGCTGGCCATTGCCGAGGACCAGGTCCCGTCCACGCATGCGCCCGATCCCTACATGCACTTGTTTCTGGATGCCGGTGGTGGCAACATCCTGGCATTCTTCGAGCTGCCGAATTCCCCTGCGATGGGTCGTGATGCCAACACACCCGAATGGGTGCAGCACATCGCATTGAAAGTCGACAGCGTTGACGATCTGGTGCAGGCCAAGCAGCGTCTGGAGGCGGCCGGCATCCCGGTCGTGGGCATCACCGATCACACGATCTTCAAGTCGATTTATTTCTTTGACCCCAACGGTCACCGCCTCGAGCTGGCGGCCGACACGGCGACGCCCGAGCAGATGAAGCAGCTGGACGACGTCAAATGGGACATGCTGAAGGAATGGTCGCGCACCAAGCGCGCACCCAAGCACGCTGCCTGGATGCACGCAGCCGAGTTCCATGCGGATGCCACCAAGCTTTGAGATTCGGAGACCATCGACATGCAGAAAACCTATACCTACCCTGAGTTTCCCTATCGACTGAGCGACGAGCAGCGCTCGGGTGCGGTGCGGCGCCACCCGGTGGTGATCGTCGGTGCCGGGCCTATCGGACTGGCGGCGGCGCTCGAATGCGCGGCGCGCGGCATTCCGGCGGTGGTGCTGGACGACAACAACACCGTCAGCATCGGATCGCGCGCGGTCTGTTACGCCAAGCGGACGCTGGAGATCATGGACCGCCTGACGGTGGGCGATCGCATGGTGAACAAGGGCGTGAACTGGAATGTGGGCAAGGTCTTCTTCGAAGACGATCTGGCTTACACCTTCAATCTGCTGCCCGAAGCAGGGCACAAGATGCCGGCCATGATCAACCTGCAGCAGTACTACCTGGAGGAGTACATGGTCGAGGCCTGCGACCAGAACGATCTGGTCGACCTGCGCTGGAAACACAAACTCCTCAGCCTGGCGCAACACGACGACCACGCGGTCCTGACGGTGGAAACCCCGGACGGCGTGTTCCAGATGGAAGCCGACTGGGTGATCGCCTGCGACGGCGCCAACAGCGACACCCGGCGCATGGTGGGTGGTGAGTTCACCGGGCAGTTTTTCCAGGACCGTTTCCTGATCGCCGACGTCGTGATGAAGGCCGAGTTTCCGACCGAGCGCTGGTTCTGGTTTGACCCGCCGTTTCACCGCAACCAGAGTGTGTTGCTGCACAAGGAGTGTGACAACGTCTGGCGCATCGACTTCCAGCTGGGCTGGGACGCCGATCCGGTGGAAGAGAAGAAGCCGGAGAACGTGATTCCCCGCATCCAGGCCATGCTCGGACAAGACGTGGAATTCGAGCTGGAGTGGGTCTCGGTGTACCAGTTTGCCTGCCGGCGCATCGACAAGCTGCGATACGGGCGGGTGCTGTTCGCCGGCGACGCAGCGCACCAGGTCTCGCCCTTTGGCGCACGGGGTGCCAACACGGGTGTGCAGGACATCGACAACCTGGTGTGGAAGCTCAAGCTGGTGCTCGACGGCCAGGCGCCCGAAGCCTTGATGGACAGTTACCACGAAGAGCGCGCGTTTGCGGCGGACGACAACCTGCTCAACTCGACCCGCTCCACCGACTTCATCACACCCAAGAGCGCCACCAGCCGAACGCTGCGGGATGCGGTGCTGGAACTGGCGCGCAGTGAGCCTTTTGCTCGGGCCTTTGTGAACAGCGGTCGTCTCTCGACGCCCACGCCCTATGTTCACTCCTCGTTGAACACGCCCGAGGCGCAGGCCTTCGAGGGCCTGATGCGCCCGGGCACCAACTGTGCCGATGCGCCGGTCATGGTCGCTGGCAACGACGGCTGGTTGCTCAACCAGTTGGGCCGCTCCTTTGTGGTGTTGTGTTTTGGACCCGCTCCCGTGGCCAGCGTGCAGGCCGGGGGCGTTGAAGCCAAGGTGCTGAGTGTGGGCCATGACATGCAGGATGCCCAAGGCCTGCTGACCCAGCGCTACGACGGCCAGCGCGGGACGGTCTATCTGATTCGGCCCGACCAATACGTGGCGGCGCGCTGGCGCGGCTTTGACGAAACCCGGATACAGGCGGCGCTGCTGAAGTGTCTCGCCCAGGCAGGAGATTGATATGGCGTTGATACGTACCCCCCAGATCGCAGATCCCGATGGCTTTTACGAAGAGCTGGTCGGGGCACAGCGCGAGCTCACGGACGAGCAGGCCCAGCGCATGCTGGCCAAGCTGGTGTTGATACTGGCCAACCATGTGGGCGACCGCCGTGTGCTGAGCGAAGCCATTCAGCTGGCTGTGTCGTCCACGCGGTGAGGATCTTTCCTGCACGCAAGTTTGCTGGTGAGGCTGCCGGGCTGCACACCCTCCCGGTGGGTGGTGGACCAGACCCGGGGGTTCTTGTTTACGTGTCCTTCACCGGTGGATGTTCAATGCCTTCGACGTTCCAGGCTTTGAGCGTTTGCTGAAGGGCACGGCGCAGCGCACTGTTGGACCGGAGCACCAACTCCATTGGCGCAGGCGCCAGCGTGCCCAGCGCACCGGCCTCCAGCAAAGCCGCCTTGACTTGCTGGTAGTCCCGCTCCCAGCCTTCGACTGCCATGTCGATGTCCGGGCCCAGGCCCAGGTCTTCGCTGCGTTCCGGAGCCTCCTCCGATTCTTCCCGCCATACAAGCCGTTGCAGCAGCGCTGCAGCCGCTCTCTGCAGGCAATCCATCTGGGCCAGGAGTGGGTGACCGGGCGCCAGCGCCTGCAGGGGACGGTGTTCAGCAACGGCCGCGACGGCGGGGAGTTGTTCTGCCACACCCCTGTAGTAGGTTGAGCGTCGCAAGACCTGGGTCAGGTGCTGTGCGGTTTCCTGGGTCATCGCCGCGCGGTTCAACCGGACCACAAAAGCGTCGATGTTCGCGTCCAGTGCTGCCAGCGTGCGCAGGACGCGTGGCAGGTCTCGGCCGGGTGATGCACGAAGCATCAACGCGTTGCGCACGGCGTGTACCGCCATGCTGCCGTAGCGAGAGACTTCCCGGTTCAACGCATCGATGGCCAGCGCCGGCAGTGCGGCCGTTGCGGCATCGAGGTAGCGTGCCTTGGCTTCGTCCTCTTCGGCCGAGCGAAAGCGGGTTTCGAGAAAGGCGGCCAGGCGGTCACTGAGTGGCCACATCAGCAGAACCCCGAGCAGATTGAACACCGTGTGGAACAACGCCAGCGCTGTGGCGATATCGGCGGGTGCGCCGATCCAGCCACCAAACCACTGCGTCACCTGCAGCAGCCACGGCAGCGTCAGGAAAGCGGCGCAACCGGTCAGCAGGTTGAACAACACATGAGCGGCGGCCGCGCGCCGGGCGTTGGCGGTGGCGCCAATGGCGGCGATGAGTGCCGTGCCGGTGGTGCCGATGTTGGAGCCAATCACCACAGCGGCGGCGGCCTCCAGGCCCAGGAGGCCGCCTTGTGCCGCTGTGAGGACCAGTGCGGTGGCGGCGCTGGAGGACTGCATCAGCAGCGTGAGCAGTGCGCCAATCACCACATGGGCAGCGATGCCCCGGAAACCCTCGATGTCAGGGAAGGCGATGCCCGAGGACAGGTCGGTGAACGCCGTGCGCAACACATCGATACCGAGGAACAGCACGCCAAAGCCGGCCAGTGCCAACCCGATGCTGCCACGCGTGGTGTTGCCACCGGTGAGGCGCAGCAACATGCCCGCACCGATGAGTGGCAGTGCCAGCAGATCGATCTTGACCTTCAAGCCCAGCATGGCCACCAGCCAGCCGGTCATCGTGGTGCCGACATTGGAGCCGAACAGCACCCACAGGACCTGCCCCAGCGAGAGCAGACCGGCGTTGACAAACCCGATGGCCGCGACGGTGACCGCACTCGATGACTGAACCACGGCGGTGAGCATGATGCCGCTGCCGAGTGCCCGCCACCGCGTTTGGGTCGAGAGCGCCAGCACTTCCCGAAGGGCAGACCCCGATGCCAGGCGAAGCCCTTCGGTCATCAGCCACATGCCGAGCAGAAAGAGGCCGATGCCGCCGAGGAGAGAGCCCGATTGGAGGAGCGTCAGCATGAGGTCGTCAAGCATGGGAGGGAGGCGGCTGCGCCGGCCGGGTGTCGGCGGGTTTCGGTCTTTTGCGGGTGAAGGTCAGACGGCGACAGGCGGCGGGATCAACACAAAGTTGCCGACATGCCGCTTTTCGAGAAAAGCCTGCTGCGCCTGGACAATGTCTTCCAGCGGATAGGTCCTGGCCAGCAGCGGACGAATCTCCTGCCGTTCCACGTAGCCGATCAGGTGGGGGAACACCGGTTCCGCCCAGGCCGTGCAACCGATCAGCGTGATGTTCTTGAGGTAGAAATCGCGCATGTCCAGCGTGACCATGGGGCCAGCGATGGCGCCCGAGGAGGCGTAACGGCCGCCCCGCCTGAGCAGCTTGAGCAGGCTGCCAAAGCCTGGCCCGGCCACGTTGTCCACCACCACGTCGACCGCCTCGTGGCCGAGCACCCCGAGCAGGTCTTCATCGCGGCCGATCACGCGGTCGGCACCGATGGCCCGGATGGCTTCGAGCTTCGATGGGCTGGCCACGGCGGTGACCCGGGCGCCTCTGCGCTTGGCGAGCTGCACCACGGCCGAGCCGACACCGCCGGAGGCCCCCGTCACCAGGACGTGGTCGGCGGGACCGACATTGGCCTGATGCAACATGTTTTCAGCGGTGCCGTAGGCGCAGGGCAGGGTGGCAAGCTCGGCGTCGCTCCAGGGGCTGTCCACGGGGAAGACCTCGCTGGCCGGCACGCTCACGTATTGCGCAAAAGCGCCATCAAAATCCGATCCCATCCAGACATTGTCCATGGCGCCAAAGCCCTTGGGGCGCATGCAGGCGCGCACCAGTGCACGGCGTCCGAGCAAGGCAGGGTCCACATCGGAGGCGAGCTCGACCACACGGCCGCAGCAGTCGGTGCCCTGGATGAAGGGGAAGGGGGTGCTCTGGTTCCAGCCGCCGTCGGCGCGGGCGCTGGTTTGTGTGGACGCCTGGCCGGCGGCCTCAGCGGTGTCGGTGGTGACGGAAGACGAGTACCAGCCCAGACGCGTGTTGATCTCGGTGTTGTTCATGCCGGCCGCCAGCACCTGGAGGAGGACCTCGCCTGGTCTTGGGCCGGGTCTTGGGACCTCGCGGTAGTCGAGCTTGTCATAGCCGCCCTGGCCGGTGGTGACCACGGCCATCATGGTGTGGGGGGCTGCTGTCGGGTTGTTCGGCGGTTGGCGGTGTGGGGAGGCCATGGAAACGTTTCACTTTCAAGGCGATGACGAGGGCGCAGTGCGGCAGCCCTGTTGGTCACCATCCGGGTTGGGCCGACACCTTTTCAAGGAGGCAACCTTCCAGAAGGCTGGCCCCCGCTGTCCGTTCAGGGCGCCAGCCATTCGTAAGCGTAACCCACGCCGTAGACGGAGCGGATGGGGCTGCCGCCCTCGCAGGCCTGTTCGAGCTTTCTGCGGATGTTGCGGATGTGGCTGTCGATGGCCCGGTCGGTGACGGCCCTGCCGTCGTCGTGCAGGTGTTCCAGCAACTGGTCTCGCGAAAAAACCCGGCCCGGGTGTCTGGCCAGCGTTTTGAGCAGGCGCAGCTCGGCGGGCGTCACGTCCAGATCATGATCGCCCCAGCTCGCCCGGCAGGCCGGTTCATCGATGTGCAGGGGATCGGCTCCGGCGCCCTCCGGATTCTGGGCGGGTGGACCCGCCTGCCAGTCGGCACGCCGGAGCTGGGCCTTGACGCGGGCCACCACTTCACGTGGGCTGTAGGGTTTGCACAGGTAGTCATCGGCCCCGGTTTCCAGCCCCAGCAAACGGTCGACCTCTTCCACGCGGGCGGTGAGCATGATGACGGGCACGCGGCTGAAGCTGCGCACGTCCCGGCAAATGTCCACGCCATCGCGGCCGGGCAGCATCAAGTCGAGCAGGATGATGGCTGGCTTCAGGTCACGAACCGCCTGGACCGCCAGCGCGCCATCGGACACCACATGGGGGTCCAGCCCGGCGGCGCGCAGGTAGTTGGCCAGCAAGTTGGCGAGTTTGGGTTCGTCTTCGATCACCAGAACCGTGGTCATGGGCGGTTGGCCTCCCGGGGCAGTTGAATGGAAATGCCTACCCCACCGAGGGCGGAGGCGTGGGCGGTGATGTGGCCACCGTGGGCCTGGACGATGTTGCTGCAGATCGCGAGGCCCAGACCCGAGCCACCGGTGGCCCGGCTGCGCGAACCGTCCACGCGGAAGAAGCGGTCGAACAGCTGTTCCTGCATCTCGGCGGGAACACCCGGGGCGCTGTCTTCGACCGCCAGCAACCAGCCCTCGGGGGTTTCGTCCAGCGTGATCTGCACGGTGCCGGGTGCATCGGTGTAGCGCCTGCAGTTTTCGAGCAGGTTGTCCAGGAGCTGGTGCAGGCGCGTGGCATCGCCAGACACCATGGCCCTGCGTGGGGTCAGGGAAAGCCGCAGGTCCAGGCCCGCAGCATGCAAGCGGCTTTGGTGGGCTTGTGCTGTGCGCTGCAGCAAGGGCACAAGGTCCAGCGGTTCCTGGCGGTAGCTCAGGGCGCCGGCGTCGGACAAGGCCAGCTCGTGGAGGTCGTCGACCAGCCCGCCGATGCGCGCCACCTCGGCCTGCAAGGAGGCCACGGCCTCGGCGTTCAGTGGCACGATGCCATCTTCCAGGGCTTCGAGCTCGCCTTTGAGGATGCCCAGGGGCGTGCGCAATTCGTGCGACACATCGGCCATGAAATTGCGCCTCAGGTTTTCATTGCGTCCCAGGGTCAGGGCCAGGTGGTTGAAGTCGCGGGCGAGCTGGCCCACTTCATCCTGGCTGTCGACGGGGACGCGGATGTCGTGGTGGCCTGCCGCGAGGCGGTGGGTGGCGGCTGCCACACGGCGAATGGGTGCCAGCAGGGTGCGCGAGACCCACCAGGCGATCAGGGCCGACAGCACCAGCGCCAGCACGGCGATGGCGATGGTGGTTTTGGCTTGCCCCTCTTGAAACCGCTGGTCGCCGCCGTCGGCCACCGACTGAAACGGCGCCATGGTCAGCCAGCCCACGGTTTCTCCGCCCACTTTCAGGGCCACCTGTTGCACTTCAGCCCCGGTGCTGGGGAAGCCCGCCACCCATTGGTGCTGCTGGTCCTGCAGGCTCATGCGCAGCATGGCGCCGGTGAGGTCGGAATTCAGGATGTTGCCCGTCAGGGCCTGGGTGCGCAAATCGTCTTCCGGCGCGGGGCGCAGCAACTGGTGCCAGGTCTTGCGGTTGTCGCGCAGGAAATCCCAGTTGCCGTGCTTCAGGTAGGCCTGCTCCAGCCGGGGCTGGGCCAGCGCCATGCGCTCCACTGCGAGGTCGTTGAGGTAGCCGAGAAACCCACGCTCGAAGTTCAGTCGGGTGGCCACGCCCACCAAGGCAACGGCCAGGGCGGATGTGGCCAGGATGGCGAGAAAAAGACGGGCGGATATTCCAAGGCGCATACCGCATTGGAACCCATCGGGCACGGTCTCGACAAGGTCGCAGGTGCATGCCGGAGCAGGGCGCGGGGATCTTCAACTTCTCTGCATATTTGCACCGCAACATGGCGTCAACCGTTCAAAACTCACGCAGGATTTTCCATGCCCATCCACCACCCCTCTGTTGCCCTTCGCCCGCGCCCCGGCGCCGCTGCCCATGCCCGCCGAGCCCTTTGTGGTGTGGGTTTGGCCTTTGTCCTGGCTGCCTGCTCCGATGGCAAGGCCGATGGTGCGGGTGCGGCGCCGCCTGCGGTGGAGGTGGGGGTGGTGACCGTGACTTCGCAGCCGCTGGCCCTGGAGACCGAGCTGGCCGGCCGCACGGTGGCCGCCTTGTCGGCCGAGGTGCGGCCCCAGGTCACGGCGCTGGTGCGTGAGCGCCTGTTCAAGGAAGGCAGCCTGGTCAAGGCGGGTCAACCGCTGTACCAACTCGACAGCACCAGCACCGAAGCCAGCCTGCGCGTGGCCAAAGCCGGCGTGGCCCGCGCCCAGGCGACGTTGACAGCGGCAGAAATGAAAGCCGCGAGGCAGGCTGCATTGCTGCAGGCGGACGTGGGCACGTCACAGGATAACGAAGATGCACAGGCCGCCCTGCTGCAGGCCCGTGCCGACCTGCAATCGGCGCAGGCCACGCAGGTCAACGCCCAGGTGGATCTGGACCGCACCCGCATCGTGGCGCCGATTGCGGGCCGCGTGGACACCTCGACCGTGGCCCGTGGCGCCCTAGTGACGGCGAACCAGACCACGGCCTTGACGACGGTGCAGCAGCTGGACCCGATCTGGGTCGATGTGGCGCAGAGCAGTGCCGACTGGCTGCGCCTGCGGCGTCAGCTCGACAGCGGGGCGCTTGAAAAAGGTGAAACCGCCGTGGCACTGACGCTGGAAGACGGCTCGCGCTATGCACACGCCGGTGTTCTGCAAGTGCAGGGCGTGGCGGTGGACACCAGTTCGGGTGCGATGACCTTGCGTGCCCAGGTGCCCAACCCTGAAGGTTTGCTGTTGCCCGGCATGTTTGTGCGGGTGAGCCTCAACCAGGCGGTGGACCCCGATGCGATCCTGGTGCCGCAGGCGGGTGTGAGCCGCAACGCACGGGGCGATGCCAGTGCGATGGTTGTGAAGGGAGACGGTGCGGTCGAGAAAAGGGCAGTCAAAACGGCTTCATCGGTCAATGGCCAGTGGCGCATCACCGAGGGCTTGAAGGCGGGTGACCGCCTGGTGGTGGAGGGCCTGGGCAAGATCAAGGACGGCCAGATCGTGCATGCCGTGGCCATGAAGACCGCCAAGGCCGATGCGGCGCCTGCCGCCACCGCCACCGCCGAACGTTGATTGGACTGCACACATGGCCCGCTTTTTTATTGACCGCCCGATTTTTGC
>JBFHEQ010000085.1:0-9702 GCA_041584075.1 Hydrogenophaga sp. | reverse complement strand
GACAAGATGCCTCAAGTGACCACCACTTTCAACGCATGTCCGGGCGGCCCCGGCAGGGGCCGCCCACAACGGCCAACACAAGGCCAGCCATTTTTTCACCCACCCATCCTTGTCGGCCTTGTCCGACACACCGTCGGGGCGCAGGCCGATGGCACCGCTTTCGTCCTGTTCCTATCGTGAACACACCACACACCGTGGCCACCGACAGAAACCCGAAACCCAATCATCAGGAGCACACCATGAACATGATCCGTCGAACCCAACTCGTTATCGCCACCTCTGCCGCCGCCTTTGCGCTCGCCGCGTGCGGAGCCAAAGAGGACACCACCGTCGGTCAGCAGCTTGACGGGGCCATTGAACAAACGCAACAAGCCGCAGCCTCGACGCAGCAAGACCTGCAGGCCGCCGCGTCCGACATGAAGCGAGAAGGCGAGGCCGCCATGGACTCGGTGTCCGACAGCGCCACCGACCTGGCCATCACCGCCAAGGTCAAAGCCGCACTGGCGGCCGATGACCAACTGAGCGCGCTGGGCATCAACGTTGACACGCTGAACAACGTGGTCTCGCTGCAAGGTCCCGCCCCCAGCATGGAAGCCGCCGAGCGCGCCACCGTGCTGGCCAAGGCGGTCGATGGCGTGAGTGAAGTGAAGAACATGCTGACCGTGGACGGCAAGAGCTGATCGCAAGGGCCCTTGCAGACGTTGACCCCCCAACCGGAGAATCCATGACGAAAAAATCCACCTCTACCCCACCGCGCAAAGCCGCGATCCAGCATGCTTCCGGGGCCATGAAACTCGATGAACGAGGCCTGGCCGCGGCGCGAAAAAACCTGGACGACGGCGCCCACACGCCAGCCTACGGCCCTTGGCGCGATGATGTGGTGCAGTTGCTCAACGATGCGCTCGCCACCGAACTCACCTGTGTGCTGCGCTACCGCCGGCACCACTTCACGGCCGAGGGCCTGGCTTCCCCCAAGATCGCCGAGGAGTTCCTCGTGCATGCCAATGAGGAGCTGGCCCACGCCGACCGGTTGGCCGAGCGCATTGTGCAACTTGGCGGCGAGCCCGACTTCAACCCCCAGGGACTCGCCAAGCGCAGCCATGCCGACTACGACGAATCCGCCGACCTGCACGCCATGATCAAGGCAAACCTGGTGGCCGAACGGGTGGCCGTAGAAAGCTACCGCCAGATGATCGATCTGATCGGCACCAAGGATTCCACCACGCGGCGTCTGCTGGAGGACATCCTGGCCGACGAGGAAGAGCACGCAGACGAGCTCTCTGACTGGATGTCCACCTGAAGGCGGGCTGCTCGACCGCTAAAAAGCCGCCCTCACCGCCCAACAAACCCCCAAAGGAATTTGCCATGAACAACCGCTACGCACTCGCCTTCACCCTCGCCATCGGCACCGCCTACCTGACCGGTTGCGCCGTCGCCCGCGACCAGCAAACCGTCGGGTCCTTCATCGACGACACCACCATCACCACCCAGGTCAAGGCACGATTTGCAGACAACCCCGACGTCAGTGCCCTGTCCATTCGGGTCGAAACGCTCAACGGCGTGGTGCAGCTCGCAGGCTTCGCCAAAGCGGCCAGCGAGCGCGAAACCGCGGAGGCCATCGCCCGCCGTGTCTCCGGTGTCAAGGATGTGGCCAATGACATCGTGGTTCGCCCCTGACGCAACCGGTCACCCGGCGTATTTCGCAGCAGCGGGCTTGCCGCACTTTGTCAGACGGCTCCTACACAAGCCGGTGCGAAACTGCTTTATCGTTGAACCCACGTGAAGAGGCGGCCTTCAGCCGGCCCTGCCTCTCCCATGCCCATCTCCACATGACAGAGACGACTGCTCCCTTGAACCAGCGGATGACACAGCCAACCGCATTGCCCATGACCACCCTGCGCGCGCTCATCGTCGAGGACAACCCCGTGATCCTCAACAACCTCATCGCCACGCTGGAGGAGCTGGCAGACCTGCGGGTGACGAACACCGCCGCCAGTGAAAAGGAAGCCCTGCAGGAGTTGAACGCGCTGGCGCCCGAACTCGACCTGGTCATCATCGACATCTTTCTCACCTCGGGCAGCGGGCTCGGCGTGCTGAAGCATGCCCGCGACCTGAACATGGCCGCACCCCGTGTGGTGTTGACCAACTACGCCACGCCCGACATGCGCCGCCGCTGCATCGAGCTGGGCGCCGAGCGCGTCTTCGACAAGTCCAGTGAGCTCGACGAACTGATCGAATACTGCGACAAACTGGCCGAGGCCTGAGGGCATGCCACGGCAAGAAGCAGGGCCCGCCTCATCATCGCCCGCACTGCTGCTCGCCTGGCGACCCTTTGTTGTCGCCCTGCTCTCGGTGGCTCTGGCGCTGGGCCTCGTTTCCTCGATGGAGTGGGCTTACCAGCGCGCCACCGATTCGCTCTCGGCCATGCAAGAGCGCGACACCGCAAGAATGGCGGCAGAGACCCTGTTGCGCCGCCTGATCGACGCCGAAACCGCACAGCGCGGTTTTTTGCTGACAGGCCGGGAATCCTACCTGCGCCCATTCACCGATGCCGACCGCGACGTGGACGCCGCCTTGCAACAGCTCCAGGCAATGTACGCAGAGCAGCCCGCATTCAAAGCCTTGGTGACCTCGGTGGGCATGAGCGCCGAGACCAAGCTCTCCGAACTGCGCCTCTCGCTGCGCTGGTACCGCGACGGCGACGAGGCCGCCTGGCGTGGACTGCTGATGTCCGACCTGGGCTGGGAGCGCATGGAATCGGTTCGACACTCGGTGCGCACACTCATACAGGAAGCCACTTCTGCTGCCGAACTGGAACAGCAAGCCATTGAAGAATCGCTGCAATGGGGACGCCTGGCCGTGCACTTCACCACCTTGATGGCCGTGCTCTGGCTGGTTTTCTTTTTGCGCAAGAGCGCGGCATTGCAGCGCGCGCACAGCAAACACACCGACGCCATCGCAGAAGAACACGAGCACCTTGAACGCAATGTTGCCCTGCGGACCCAGGAGCTGGCCGAACTCAACCTTCACTTGCAGACCCTGCGCGAAGGCGAGCGAGGCCGTCTCGCACGCTCCCTGCACGACGAACTCGGCGCTGCCCTGACCTCTGCCAAGCTCGATGTCACCCGGCTGCGGCGCTCGGCCGAGCCGCTGGGTCAGGCCCTGCAGGAAAGGCTGCGACACCTCGCCACCGAAATCGACACCGGTATCAGCATCAAACGCCGCATGATGGAAAAACTCATGCCCCCTGCCTTGCACAACCTGGGCCTTCGCACCGCACTGGAAATCATGGCCAACGAGTTCCGCGCCCGCAACGATGCAAAACTGCAGACCGAACTCGAGTCGGTTGACGCCGACGAAGCTGGCCGAAATGCACTCTTCCGGGTGGCCGAAGAGAGCTTGCGCAACGCTGAGCAATATGCCGACGCCACCCGCATCAGCATGCGACTCCGCAAAGAGAATGGATTCGCCACCATCGAAATCCACGACAACGGCAAAGGATTTGACACCCGGCAGTCCCATCTGCCGCGCGACGCAGCTCCAGGCGAGTCGGGCGCAGGCCGTGGGCTGAAGCAGCTGCAATACCGCCTGCAGCTGGCCGGCGGCCAATTTGGCGTCACCTCTTCGGCCAGCGATGGCACCACCATCCGGGCCAGCGTGCCACTGTCTTCCGCAACGGACTGATCCGACCATGACCCCCTCTCATTCCCACCAGGGACAGACGCTGCGCCACTCTTTTGAGGCCGTGGCCCGTGGGCGCTTCCTGATGCCCGTCGTGCTGGCGTTGGGCGTGGGCGTGATGACCATCAACGAAAGCACCTACCAGCACTCCTTCCGCACCCTGACCGTGGGCATTGCGCTGACCGATGCACGCGTTCAGGCCGCTGAAACCTTGCAGCTGCTGACCGATGCGGGCCTTTACGCCCGCTCCTACATCCTGTCGGAATCACCCGACGAGGCGGTGGAATACCGCGCCACGGTCAAGCGCATGCACGAAGTGAAGCAAAAGGCCTTTGACCTGGTGGCCGAAGTGGACCCCCAGCGCCAGGTTTCGGTGGATGCCGTGGAGCAGTTGGTCAACGAACACATCAGGAGCACCGACGAATGGGTGATGCTGGTGGCGCAAGGTGAGTCCAGGGCAGCGCTGGCCGCTGCGGTGAGCAGCAAGAGCCGGGAGCGGCGCGACCTCTTGCGCAGCGAGTTCACCCAGGTTCTCGAAAACGCCGCGGCCATCCAGCAAGGGGCACGTTTTTCGCTCTACAACGCCTTGTCCATGAGCCGTTTCGGGGTGCACCTGCTGTCGCTTGCCGCCGTGCTGGGCATGTTCATGTTCAGGCGCCAGCTGCGCCTGGGAGACGAGCGGCTGGCCGAAGAACAATTGTTGCTGGCCGACCGCGTCAAGGAGCGCACCGCCGAGCTCACCGAAATGGCGACCCACCTGGTCCATGCCCGCGAAGACGAACGCGCCCACATCGCCCGCGAACTGCACGACGAGATGGGCGGGCTGCTCACCGCCATGAAGCTCGATTTCGCCCGGCTTCGCCGCCTGCCCGACATGCCCGAAAAAGCGGCCGAGCGCATGATCTCCATCGAAGCGCGACTCAACGAAGGCATCGCGCTCAAGCGACGAATCATCGAAAACCTGCGACCGTCCTCGCTCGAGCAACTGGGCCTGATACCCGCGCTCGAAATTTTGTGCAACGACATGGCCGGTGTGCTGAACACCCCGGTCCATGCGGATCTCCAGCCGGTGCAGGTGGACAAGAGCACCGAGCTCACCCTCTACCGCATCGCGCAAGAAGGCCTGACCAACGCCGGCAAATACGCGCGATGCCAGCGGATCAATGTCCAGCTCCGGCAAACGGGCAAGACGGTTCACCTGCGGGTACAAGACGACGGTCGAGGGTTCCACCCCCAGGAAGTGGCGCATGGGCGCCATGGCCTGGTTGGCATGCGGGTCCGGGTGGAGTCGCACGGCGGGCATCTGAACGTGGTGAGCGCACCTGGCCGGGGGGCATCCATTGAGGCGGCGCTGCCCGTCCAGGACCGCCCCACCGGGGCGTCAGGGTCCAACCCCGCCTGAGATGGACCCCAGAGGGTCGCTGAGACCGGCAAGGCGCAGCGCCAGGTTTGGCAAGGGTTTCCGCCCTTTGCCCACATCTCACGTACAGTGGATCTCATGGTCGATCCCTTACCCACCCTGATCCAGGCGCTGTTGTCGCCCGAGCGGTACCAACACCCCGTGGAATCGGTCTCCCTGACCGAGACCCATGGCGCCTGGGTGCTGCTGGCCGGTGAATTCGCCTACAAAATCAAGAAACCGGTGCGTTTTCCCTTCATGGATTTCGGCACGCTCAGTGCGCGGCGCCGCGCCTGCGAAACCGAGATCCGCATCAACCGCCGGTTCCAGTCCCATGACCGGCCCGCCACCCAGCTCTACCTGGGCGTCTTGCCCCTGATCGGCACACCGGACCAGCCGCAATGGGGCCTCGCAGGCAGCGACGGTGACGGCAAAGCCTTTGAATTCGCCGTGCAGATGCGCCGATTCGACGAATCCCAGCGCCTGGACCATTTGTGCCAGCGAGGGGTGCTGTCCCCCGACCATGTCCGTTCGCTGGCACGGCGCATGGCCGCGTTTCAGACCCGGGCTGCGGTGGCCGACCCGGCCAAGCGCTGGGGACACCCGGCCGCGGCCATGCGCTGGCCACGCGACAACATCCAGACGCTGGCGGACACCCTCACCAGCGAAACCGATGCGGCTCTGATTCGCCAGCTGGGCGAGTGGACCGAAGAGCGCTTTGGCACCATCGAGCCGCTGCTTGCCCGCCGGCGCCAGAAGGACCGTGTCCGGGAAGGTCACGGGGACCTCCACCTCGCCAACCTTGTGCTGATCGACGACGAAGTCTTGCCTTTCGACGGCATCGAATTCAATGACGAGCTGCGCTGGATCGACGTGGCCAACGACATGGCGTTTGCCTGGATGGACCTGCTCCACCAGGAGCAGCCTGGTCTGGCCAATCTGCTGCTGAGTGAATGGCTGGACGCCAGCGGCGATGTGTCGGCGCCCGCCGTGTGGGGGTTCTTTGCCAGTTACCGCGCCGGCGTGCGCGCCAAAATCGCTGCGATCCGCCTGCAGCAACTGGGCGGCGCCGGGCGGTCGCCCGAAGCCGATACCAACCTGGCGCAGGCAAGGCGGTACCTGGCGCTGGCGCGCGACATCGCCCGTCCGCCCACCCCGCAGCTGGTCATTACCCACGGGCTGTCGGGCTGCGGCAAGACCTGGGCTTCCAGCCATTGGCTGCTGGCCGAGCCCAGCGGGCGCGCCATCCGCCTTCGATCCGACGTGGAGCGCAAACGGCTGCACGGCGTGAACGCGCTCGCGCCCAGCGGCTCGGGCCTGAACGCCGGCCTTTACACCCCCCAGGCCCATGAAGACACCTATGCTTCGCTGCTCGCGCGGGCCCGCAACCTTCTGCACGACGGCTGGACAGTGCTGGTCGATGCAGCCTTTCTGCGCGCATCGGAGCGGCAGGCTTTTGCCACACTGGCCCATGCGGCCCGGTGCCCCTTTCACATCATCGCGCCCACTGCGCCGATTGACGAGTTGCGCACGCGGATCCGGGCCAGACAGGCCTTGGGCAACGACGCGTCCGAGGCCACGGTGGCCGTGCTGGAGCAGCAGGTCGACTGGCTGGAACCGCTGACAGAAACCGAGCGGGCGGCCTGTCTTCCTGCACCGGCCTGACAGCGCCCTCAAGAAATTTCAATCCCGAAAAGTGGCTTTCACAAGCCACACAGGCCGGCTGTCGCTACCATCAAGCCCACAAGAAACCCCTTCTGGAGACCGTCCCATGCCTGTGATCACCACCATCGAAGACCTGCGTGTACTCGCCAAAAAGCGTGTGCCGCGCATGTTTTACGACTACGCCGACTCGGGCTCGTGGACCGAAAGCACCTACCGCGCCAACTCGGACGACTTCCAGAAAATCAAGCTGCGCCAGCGTGTGGCGGTGAACATGGAAAACCGCAGCACGGCCACCAAAATGGTGGGGCAAGACGTGAAGATGCCGGTGTGCATTGCCCCGGTGGGGTTGACCGGCATGCAGAGCGCCGATGGCGAAATCAAGGCGGCGAAGGCCGCTGAAAAGTTCGGCATACCGTTCACGCTGTCCACCATGAGCATCTGCTCGATTGAAGACATCGCCGAACACACGTCCGCGCCATTCTGGTTCCAGCTCTACATGATGCGTGACCGCGACGCCATGGCCCGCATGATCGAGCGTTGCAAAGTGGCCAAATGCAGTGCGCTGGTGCTCACGCTGGATCTGCAAGTGATCGGTCAGCGGCACAAGGACTTGAAGAACAAGATGCGCGCATCGGTGATTCCGACGCTGGGCAACATCGTCAACATCGCCACCAAACCACGCTGGGTGCTGGGCATGATGGGCACGAAGCGACACACCTTCCGCAACCTGGTCGGGCATGTGACAGGTGTGAGCGACATGAGTTCGCTCGCTGCCTGGACCAACGAGCAGTTCGACCCGACGCTGAACTGGGAAGACGTGGCCTGGGTGAAGAAACAGTGGGGCGGCAAACTCATCCTCAAAGGCATCATGGAAGTGGAGGACGCCAGGCTGGCCGTCGCCAGTGGGGCCGATGCCATTGTGGTGAGCAACCACGGCGGGCGCCAGCTCGACGGTGCTCCCAGCAGCATCGAAGCCCTGCCGGCCATCGTGGCCGCCGTGGGCGATCAGATCGAGGTCTGGATGGACAGCGGCATCCGCAGCGGCCAAGACGTGCTCAAGGCCTGGGCACTCGGCGCGCGCGGCACCATGATCGGCCGGGCCATGGTGTACGGCCTGGGCGCCATGGGCGAAGAAGGCGTTCAGAAGGCGCTGGAGATCATCCACAAGGAACTCGACGTGACCATGGCGTTTTGCGGCCACACCAACCTGCAGAATGTGGACAAAGGCATACTCCTCCCGGGTACCTACCCCCAATAACCCCTCACACCGCTCAGCCACCTGCTCCGCATGCCCGATACCACCACGCACGCCACCGACAAGCCCTCCGCTCCCTTTTTCAAACCTGTCAGCACCTGGTGGCGCGCCCTGGCCATTCTGTTGATCATGGCCGTGCTGCTGGGCTGGGCAGCGGGTTCCAGCATGCTGTTTCAACTGCGCGAGCAGATCCAGCATCTGCAGACACGCCTGACCGAGGTGCCCCAGGTGCGCGACATCGCCGTCTTGCTCGATGACCAGCAGCGCCCGGCCATGTTGATCACGGTCACGCCGCAACAAGGCAGCATGTTGATCCAGCGCCTCAACGAAGTGAAAGAAGGCCGGGAAGACAGCATGCAAATCTGGGCCCTGCAGGACGGCGCAGATCCGCGCTCGCTGGGCGTGATCACCAGCAAATACAAAACCATGGAAATGCCCATCGCGGCCGACGCGCTGCAAGGCATGACCGAGCTGGGCATCAGCGCCGAAGAAAAAGGCGGCGTGGAAGCCGGTGCTGGCCCCCGCCTGCCCTGGTTGTTCAAGGGCTGGCTGGTTCACAAAACGCAGTAAGGTCCACGCGCAGTGCCTGTTTTTGAGGCAGATCAATGCGCCGCCTGAAGAAAAGCGCCACAGTGGTGCGCTGGGTTTTGACGCCCTCACACCATGAGCAAACGGTTTCCCATCCATCCACCCCACCCCGAGCGCAACTGCTGGGGGTGTGACCGCTACTGCAAAGCGAGCGACATGCTGTGCGGCAACGGCTCCAACCGCACGCAGCACCCGATCGAAACGCTGGGGCCGGACTGGGCCGAGGTGCTGGGCATGGCGCCAGCGACCTCGCCAGCCGATACGGAAGGGCCCCGGGGCCCGGAGGCCAAACCCACACCCTCGGCAGCGTCCGGTCGCTCCTGAAGCGACAAAAGCGTGCCGGCCGCGCTATGCTTTCCCGGGTGAGCTCCCCACCCTCTTCGCCCCTGCCCCGCCGCATCGCCCACCTCGACATGGACGCCTTCTTTGCGTCGGTCGAGCTGCTGCGTTACCCGCAGCTCAAGGGCTTGCCGGTGGTGATCGGCGGCGGACGGCGCAAGGAAGACGATGTGCTGGCGCGGCTGCGCGAGGCGTACCCGGACCGGGCATGGGGCTCCGATTCGCTGGACCGCATTCCGGTGGACTTCTTTCCCCTGCTGGCGGGCTACACCGGCCGCGGCGTCATCACCACCGCCACCTATGCGGCCCGGCAGTTCGGCGTGGGCTCGGCCATGGGCCTGATGAAGGCCGCCAAGCTGTGCCCCCAGGCCATCCTGCTGCCAGTGGACTTTGACGAGGTCCGCCGCATCTCGCGCCTGTTCAAGACCACCATCACCGACATCGCGCCGGTGATGGAAGACCGGGGCATCGACGAGGTCTACATCGATTTCACCCACGTACCCGGCGGCCAGCGCGAAGGCGGCCGGGTGCTGGCGCGGCTGATCCAGAAATGCATTTTTGACGCCACGGGCATCACCTGCTCCATTGGCGTGGCGCCCAACAAGCTGATCGCCAAGATGGCCAGCGAATTCAACAAGCCCAACGGCATCAGCATCGTCACGATGGACGACCTGCAAACCCTGATCTGGCCGCTGCCCTGCCGCAAGGTCAACGGCGTGGGCCCCAAGGCCGACGAAAAATTGCAGAAACACGGTATCCACACCATCGGCGATCT
>JBFHEQ010000084.1:0-9705 GCA_041584075.1 Hydrogenophaga sp. | reverse complement strand
AGCTTGGGGTCCATGGTGAAGTACTCGCGGCTCCAGTCCACCGTGTCGCCCATGCGGCGCATCTGGTTGGTGATGGTGTTGCCGCTTTGTTCTTTCCATTCCCAGACCTTAGCCACGAAGTTCTTGCGCGCCTCGGCGGGCGTGGGGCCCATGTCGTGGCGGCTGATGCCCTGGGCCTGCAGCTGGCGCTCCACCACGATCTGGGTGGCGATGCCGGCGTGGTCGGTGCCGGGCACCCAGGCGGTGTTGAAGCCGCTCATGCGGTGGTAGCGCGTCAGCGAGTCCATGATGGTCTGGTTGAACGCGTGGCCCATGTGCAGCGTGCCGGTCACATTCGGGGGCGGCAGCTGGATCGCGAAGTTCCTGCCTTGTGCCGCCGCTTCGGCGTCGGGCGCCGAACTGCCCCGGAAGCCGGCGTGGCCGTAGCCGCGCTTTTCCCACTCGGGGCCCCACTGGGCTTCGAGTGCGGCAGGCTCAAAGGATTTCGAGAGGCTGTTGAGACCGGGTTGTTCGGGTTGGGTAGACATGCTGTGATCGGTTGGGGAATGCTGGCGCCTGGGGTGACGCGGGCCCGGAGCGGGCGAATCCCCGATTTTACGGGGCCACGCGTGCGACAGGTGGGGAGCCCGGTGGGCATCGACAATGGCCGTCACGAGGAGGGATTCCACCATGAGACGCTGGTTGTTCACGCTGTTGCCCATTGTGGGTGTGATGGCGGCCTATCTGCTGGTCTGGCCGGTGCCGATCGAGGCGCGCGCCTGGACCGTTTTGCCGGACACCGGTTACACCGGCCCCCACGCCAGCAACACAGGACTGGCCGGGTTGCAAACCCTGGACCTGGGCGGTGACGAGGGCCCGGAACATGTGCAGATCGGCCCCGATGGCCGCCTGTATGCGGCGGTGGCCAGTGGCCGTGTGCTGCGCATGGCGCCCGATGGCCAGGGGCGCGAGGTGTTTGCCGACACGGGCGGCCGGGTGCTGGGTTTTGACTTTGATGCCGCCGGCCACATGATCGCAGCCGATGCCCTGCGCGGTCTGCTGCGCATCGACCCCCAAGGGCAGGTTGCCGTGCTGGCCGATCAGGTGGGCGGGGCGCCCATTGTGTATGCGGACGCGGTGGTGGTGAGCCGCGCGGCCGGCGCGCCCGAGCGCATCTACCTGTCCGATGCGTCGACGCGCTTTGGAGCCAAGGCCTGGGGCGGTACCTTTGAGGCCAGCGTGCTCGACATCCTGGAGCAATCGGCCACGGGGCGCATCCTGGCGGTGGATGCCGCCAGCGGTCAGGCGGAGGTGGTGGTGCGTGGCCTGTCGTTCGCCAACGGGGTCACCTTGTCAGCCGATGAGCAGACGCTGTTCGTGGCCGAGACCGGGCGTTACCGCATCTGGGCGGTGCCTGCCTCGGCGCGCGACCTGGACCTGTCCAGCGGACCGGCCGGCGGGGCGCGCATCTTGCTGGACAATCTGCCGGGCTACCCCGACAACCTCATGCGGGGGCTCAATGGCCGGATCTGGGTGGGCCTGACCAAGCCCCGCAGCACGGTGGTGGACCAGATGGCCGGGCAGCCCTTGTTGCGCGAAATGACGCTGCGCCTGCCGCGCGCGCTGTGGCCCATCCCCAAGGCCTATGGCCATGTGTTTGCCTTCACCGAGAGCGGTGAGGTGGTGGCCGACTGGCAGGACCCGAGCGGCGCCTACCCGGAAACCACCGCGATCACGGAAACACCCGAACGCCTTTATGTGCAGAGCCTGCACGCGCCCACACTGGGCTGGTTGCCGCGCCCGGAGGGGCTGCGCTGAGGGTCTGCGCCAGCCGGGCCGTTCAGTCCAGCGAGCGGGCCACCACTTCGGGGCGGTCGTTTTGCTGGGGTTTCAGGGGTGCCGAGGTGGTGCCGGCAGCCCGTTCGGCGCGCCACTGGGCTTTGCGTGCGGTCCACTCGGCCAGACGCGCGTGGGCGGTCTTGCTTTCTTCCTGCATCTGCACCGCGTCGGCCAGCTGGGCGGTCAGCTCCAGGCGGATGCCGTTGGGGTCGAAGAAATAGATGCTCTTGAAGATGTGGTGGTCGGTGACGCCCAGCACGTCGATGCCGCCGGCCTGCAGGCGGGTTTTGGTGTCTTCGAGCTCCTGCACCGTGTTGACCCGGAAGCTGATGTGGTTGACCCACTTGGGTGTGTTGGGGCTGGGCAGTGCCGCCTCGTCGTCGCCCAGGTCGAAGAAGGCAATGAACGAGCCGTCTTGCAGGCGAAAAAAGAAGTGGGTGTAAGGGCAGTACTCGCCCGTGCTGGGCACATGGTCGCTCTGGATGATGTGGTACAGCGGCAGGCCCAGCAGATCTTCGTAGAAATGCCGGGTTTCCTCCGCGTCTTTGGCCTTGTAGGCGAAATGGTGCAGCTGCTGGATGGGCGCTGCAGGCGGCAGGGAAGGGGTAGCGGTCATGGGAGTCTCCTGTAATTCACTATTGTGAAACTGATTTACCTAAACGAGATTTTAAGCGCGCTTTCTGTTTCTGGGTAGTGCAGGGCGATCCGTGGCAGTTTGAAGGTTTCCATGCACCATGTCGACCGATCTGAGAATGGTTATCAATTACTTTTCATTGATAGCTGCAGGCAATTGGATGCATAGTCCAGAACAATTGGCCGACGCTGGCTGCCGGGTGTAAGGTGATTTGGTCTTGAGAGCGGCTCGCTTCCGAGGGTCGCGGCTTGAGCGTTTTGTCCAACCACGATCAGGAGACCCCCATGGCAGCTTTGAAAGGTTCAAAAACCGAGCAGTGTCTGAAAGACGCCTTCGCTGGTGAGTCGCAGGCCAACCGCCGTTACCTCTATTTCGCAAACAAGGCCGACATCGAAGGCCAGAACGACGTCGCAGCCCTGTTCCGCTCCACGGCCGAAGGCGAAACCGGCCATGCCCATGGCCATCTGGAGTTTCTGGAGCAGTCGGGCGATCCAGCCACCGGCATGCCCATCGGCTCCACCCGCGACAACCTGGCCTCGGCTGTGGCAGGTGAAACCCACGAATACACCGACATGTACCCCGGCATGGCCAAGACCGCTCGCGAAGAGGGTTTTGACGAGGTGGCTGACTGGTTCGAGACGCTGGCCAAGGCCGAGCGCTCGCACGCCAACCGCTACCAAAAGGCGCTCAACGAGCTTGTGGAGTAATTGATCCACCCCTGCGCCGCGCCTGCGGCGCGTCACCCCCTCAAGGGGGCAATGCCTGCGGGCCGGGAAACCCGGACCCGCGGCATTCTGGAATGAGCCATCTCGTTGACGGTGCTTTTTGCAAGGGTTTATTGAATCCTTGCAAAAGGTCGAAACAACACATAACCGAGACAGAGGAGCCCGCATGGCCACCGAAGGCAATCTCCAGGCGCCTACCCGGCATGCGCTGGACTGGAAGAACCCCGATTTTTACGATGAAGGCCAGTGCCTCGAAGAGATGGAGCGCATCTTCGACATCTGCCATGGGTGTCGCCGTTGCGTGAGCCTGTGCGGCTCGTTTCCCACCCTGTTTGATCTGGTGGACGAGAGCGATACCCTGGAGGTGGATGGCGTGGCCAAGGCCGACTACTGGAAGGTGGTGGACCAGTGCTACATGTGCGACCTCTGCTACATGACCAAGTGCCCTTACACGCCACCACACGAATGGAACCTCGACTTTCCCCACACCATGTTGCGGGCCAAGGCCATCAAGTTCAAGAAGGGTGAAGTCGGGGTCGCGGAGCGGTTCCTCGCTTCCACCGATGTGCACGGGCAGTTCGCCGGCATTCCCGTCGTGGTGCAGGTCGCCAACGCGGTGAACAAGACCAGCTTTGCCCGGGGGCTGATGGAGAAGGTGGCCGGGGTCGACAAAGACGCCTGGTTGCCCGAGCTGGCCACCAAGAAATTTCGTTCGGCAGCGCCCGAGTCTCAAGCCGCGAACGTGGTGGACGGGGCCAAAACGCCGGGCAAGGTGGCGATTTTTTCCACTTGCTACATCAACTACAACGAGCCGGGCATCGGCATGGACCTGCTCAGGATCCTGGATCACAACAACATCCCGTATACCCTGGTGGAAAAGGAAAAATGCTGCGGCATGCCCAAGCTCGAGCTGGGGGACCTTGAGTCGGTGCAGGCCAGCAAGGAAGCCAATGTCCCGGTGCTGGCGAAATACGCCCGCGACGGTTTTGCGATTCTGGCGGCGGTGCCCAGCTGTGCGCTGATGTTCAAACAGGAAATCCCGCTGATGTTCCCCGGCGACGCTGACACCCAGCTGGTGAAAGAACACATGTGGGACCCGTTTGAATACCTCATGGCGCGCAAGCGCGACGGCCTGCTGAAAACCGAGTTTCCCCAGAAGCTGGGCAATGTGAGCTATCAGATCCCGTGCCATGGGCGGGTGCAGAACATCGGCAAAAAGACCGAAGAAATGCTCAAGATGATCCCCGACACCACCATCAACACCATCGAGCGCTGCTCGGGCCACGCCGGCACCTTTGGCGTGAAAAAGGCCCACCACCAGACCGCGATGAAGATCGGCAAGCCGGTGTTCAAAGCCATGGCCAACATGAAAGACGGCGCCAAGCCCGACTACATCAGCTCCGACTGCCCGCTGGGTGGCCACCACATCGCCCAAGGCTTCGAAGTCAACGGCCTGGGAGCGCCCGAGCTGCAACACCCGCTGAGCCTGGTCGCCAAGGCCTACGGCCTGAAATAGAAAGAATTCCCATGCAACTCACCGGCCACATCACCCCCGACTGCCTCATGAGCCTGGAGGCCTACACGAAGTGGCGCAAGGTCCACAAACCCGAGATCGTGGCCCACCGCAAGCTGCGCAGCGTGCAGCTTGGTGAACACATCAACCTGCAGTTCGAGAGCGAGACCACGATCCGATACCAGATCCAGGAAATGTTGCGCATTGAAAAAGTGTTTGAAGAAGAGGGCATACAGCAAGAGATCGACGCCTATGCCCCGCTGGTACCCGATGGCAGCAACTGGAAGGGCACGATGATGCTGGAGTACACCGACGTCAACGAACGCAAGCGCGAGCTGGCGCGACTGATCGGTGTCGAGGACCGTCTGTTTGTCGAGGTCGAAGGCATGGCCCGTGTGTACGCCATCGCCGACGAAGACCTGGACCGTGAAAACGAAGAAAAAACCAGCGCCGTGCACTTCGTGCGCTTTGAGTTCACGCCCGCCATGCGCGCAGCCATCCAGGCGGGCGCGGCCGTGAAGCTGGGCTGTGACCACACCCACTACCCGGCCCATGTGCAGATCGGGCCGGAGACGCTGGCGAGTCTGGCGGGTGATCTCAGGTAGGAGCTCTGCACAGCCAGCGCCGTGGCTTTGCCGGGAACAGCGTCCTGAGAAGCGACACTTAGGTCGGGTTTTTGGCAGCGAGGCGCAACCGCTCGAGCAAGGTACACACGGCGGCCGAGCGCTCGAAGCGCCGGTGCACGACGAACAGTTCGGACACCGCCTGTGCGTCCCGCAGGGTGCAGAAGGCGACGCCGGGCAGGCTCATCACACGGGCCGATGCGGGCAGCAGCGCCACCCCAAGACCGGCCGCAACCAACCCCACGGTTGAGCTCATCTCACTGACCACCATCGTGTGCCGAGGCCTGAAGCCGGTTTGGATCAGCAGTTGTTGCAAGGTGTGGCCCAGACTGAGTCCGGGTGGGTCATCCGGCTGGAGCAGGGTGTCCCCGGCCAGCGCTGACAAGGAAATGCTGGCCTTCGCGCTCAAGGGGTGGCTCTCCGGCAAGACTGCGATCAGTGGCTGACTGGCCAGCACGAAAGACGCGCAGTCACCGATGGTGGGGGGCAGTGGTCCGCGGGTCACCGAGAGGTCGACGTCCCCGTTCTGTACCGCATCTGTCAGGGTGCCGCCCAAGCGCAGCAGCATTTCGATCCGCACATCCGGATGGCTGGCGCGGAAAGCCGCCAGGCTGCGAACGAAGGGTTGCTCGGCCAGCGCGCTGCTGACAAAGCCGATCGCCACTTTGCCCGTTTCGCCGCGTGCCGCCCGCTGTGCCGCGCTGGCGGCTCTGTCGGCGTGAAGCAGTGCGGCCCGTGCTTCGGCGAGAAAGGCCTCTCCCGCCTCGGTCAATGCGATGCGGCGATGCGCGCGCAGAAACAGTTGCACACCCAGTCGATCCTCCAGCGCGCGGATGTGCTGGCTCAACGCCGGTTGGGCCATGCCCAGGCGCTGGGCGGCACGGCCGACATGAAGCTCTTCGGCCGTGGTCACGAAGTATCGGAATTGGCGAAAATGCAATGCGGTCCAATTGATATTAATTTACTTATCAATATTCTATATTTGATTCAATTGATCTTATGTTGAAGCGGGCTCAGAATGGCGCCTCATCGCCACCTTTGCTTTGGCCTCCGCCCAAACATGCCTCATTCGAATCCGTCACTCTTCGCACGCCCCACGGTCATGGTCCTGCTGGCGATGTTCTGTTGCCTGTTGTGGGGCAGCGCCTTTCCGGCCATCAAACACGGCTATGCAATGTTCGGCATCGACCGCCACGACGTGGCCAGCCAGATGGTGTTCGCGGGCGTCCGCTTCGTTGCGGCCGGAGGGCTGTTGTTGCTCGCTGGTGCTGTGATGGGCTGGGGTCTGCGCATCCAGCGCCAGGACTGGGCCAGCGTGGCCAGCCTGGGCTTGAGTCAGACGGCATTGCAATACATCTTTTTCTACATTGGTGTGGCCAATGCCAGCGGTAGCAAGGGTGCGATCATGAACGCAACGGGCACGTTCTTTTCTGTGCTGCTGGCACATGCCCTCTATCACAACGATCGGCTTTCCGGTCGCCGCATGCTGGGCTGCGTGGTCGGGTTCGCTGGCGTCGCTGCGGCCAATTACGGGCCAACACTGTTGCAGCCCGATTTCACATGGGCCGGCGAGGGATCGATTGTGCTGGCGGCTTTCGTGCTGTCGGCGGCGACGATCTACGGCAAGAAGTTGTCGCAGCGCATGAATCCCGCCGTCATGACGGGCTGGCAGATGGCCATTGGCGGATCGGTGCTGCTGGCCGGCGGCTGGCTGGCGGGCGGGCAGATGGACGCATTCACGCCGGCCTCGACCATGCTGATGACCTATATGGTCTTGCTCTCGGCGCTGGCCTTCAGCATCTGGAGCGCGCTGCTCAAACACAACCCTGTTGGGGGGGTGACGATCTTCAATTTCCTGATCCCGGTGTTTGGCGTGGCCTTGTCGGCCGTCTTTCTCGGCGAAGAGGTGTTGGTCTGGAAAAATGGCGTCGCTCTGTTGCTGGTTTGCACGGGCATCTGGCTGGTGACGGCCGAGAAACGCCTGATTCCCCCAGCGGTAGCCGTGGCGCAACCGGCTGGCATTTGATGCGCGTTGCGCGCGACAGGCAACGTCCATGGCAGGGGGGAGCGACACGGGAGCCCGCCCACGCCTGCAGCGTGCCGTGCAGATGGTGGTCAGATGGAGTGCACGGGGAAGTTGACCGCTCAGGGGATCGCCTGAGTCCGGGGCGAGCACAGGCCGGTCAGGGCAGGCCTCGGTGCAATGAGCCTTGCCTCATTCCTGTTGCGCTTCGCTTCGAAGGTGCGCCTTGGGCTCGGGTCCGGACGGCGAAAGATTCCCTGGATGGGCTCGATGGCCTTATCGCGGTCGCTCATCGGTGTGGACGGGCCAGTGTGTCCACTCGGGACCTGTCTCTGCCGCGATGAGCAGCGCCTCGTTGGTCACCGGATGCCGAAGTGCCAGGGTGGATGCATGCAACCACATGCGCTGCACCCCAAGAAACGCTGCCACGGCCCGGTTGAGCGGGCCTTTCCCGTGGGTGGTGTCGCCGATGATGGGGTGAGAAATGTGTTTCAGGTGGCGGCGCAACTGGTGACGCCGGCCTGTCAGGGGCTGGAGCTGCACCTTGGCAAAGCGCGTGGCCGGGAAGTCGCCATAAGGCAAGGGCAGTTCGCCCCGGGCCATCGTCACAAAGCGGGTTTGCGCGGCCTGGGTTTCTTCGCGCTGGGTACGCATGTCGTCGGGCATGCGTTTCAACGGGTGGTCGATCAGGCCTTCTGCCGGGGGCCAGCCGCGCACCATGGCGTGGTAGGTTTTCTGGAGGCCTGTGCCCTGTTCGAAAGCCTGACCCATCAGGCGGGCGGTTTCGGCGTCGAGCGAGAAGAGCAGCACGCCGCTGGTGCCCTTGTCGAGCCGGTGGGCGGGCCAGACCGGCTGGCCGATCTGGTCGCGCAGCAGCTGCACGGCGAACCGGGTTTCGCCTGCGTCCAGGCCGGTGCGGTGGACCAGCAGGCCGGGTGGTTTGTCGATGGCGACGAGGTACTTGTCGCGGTGAAGTATGGGCAGCATGAAGCGGGTATTGTCGGACCTCGGGTCGGGCCTGGGCCGCAGGTACACTTTGCTGGCAATGCCGATGCGGGTGTGCGAGCATGGACTGGCCGCCAGGCCGCTTGGTTGGCGCCTCCGCCGACAAGGCCAGGGGGCTTGCTGGGGCTTTCCCTGACCTTCACAATCAAGAGGTTGCACCTGCGCGTGATGGAGCCGCTGGCCGCCGGGTGCTCTTGAGATAAACCAACCGTCCACATTGATGCTGTTCCTGATTTCCCCCGCCAAGGCACTCGACTACGAGACGCCGCCCCAGGTCAAGGCCCACACCCAGCCGCTGTTTGTGAAGCAGGCGAGCGAGCTGATCGCGGTGATGCGAGAAAAATCGCCGCAGCAGATTGCCGAGCTGATGGACCTGTCGGATACCTTGTCGGGTTTGAACGCGGCGCGTTACCAGGCCTGGGTGCCCAAGTTCACGGCGAAAAACAGCAAGCAGGCCGTGCTGGCGTTTGATGGTGACGTGTACGGCGGGCTCGACGCGAAATCGCTGGGGGAAGCCGATCTCGACTGGTTGCAGGACCATCTGTGCATTCTCAGTGGCCTCTACGGCGTGTTGCGCCCGCTGGACCTGATGCAGGCCTACCGCCTGGAAATGGGCACACGCCTGGTCACGCCGCGTGGCAAGAACCTCTACCAGTTCTGGGGTTCACAGATCGCCGATTACCTGAACCAGCGCGCGGCGGCCGACAAGACGCCGGTGGTGGTCAACCTGGCGAGCGAAGAGTATTTCAAGGCGGTGGACCGGCGCGCGCTCAAGCCGCGCGTGGTGAATTGCGTGTTTGAAGAACGCAAGGCCGATGGCTACAAGATCGTGAGCTTTTACGCCAAACGCGCGCGGGGTCTGATGGTGCGCTACGCGGTGGAGCACCGCCTGGGCCGTGTCGAGCAATTGAAGGATTTTTCGGCCGAAGGCTATGTGTTTGCGCCTAAAGCCTCAGAGCCCGATCGCCTGGTTTTTCGGCGGGACGCCCCGCGCTGACCATGATCCAGGCCGTCACCCCCGCCCTTCGCGACTGGATCGTCGAGCAGACGGCGGCCGGCTTTGCGCCGGATGCGGTGCTTGCCGCCATGGTGGAGGCGGGCTGGGAGACGGCTCTGGCATCGAAGACGCTGGAGGATACTTTGCGCGAGCACCTGCGGCGCCAGGAGCCAGGCCGCGCCACGTCGCCTGCGCCGGATGCCAACGCAGTCGGCGCTCAGTCCAGAAAAGCCGCCGAGGGTCCGGCTGGCCGCATGCTGGTAATCGCGACGGTCGGCGCGCATTCGCAGCTGGATCTGGGTGACCACTCCGTGGCTGTTCTGGCCAGCCTGTCTTCGCGCCGGGTCGTGGTGCTGGGAGGGCTGCT
>JBFHEQ010000083.1:0-9878 GCA_041584075.1 Hydrogenophaga sp. | reverse complement strand
GGCTTGTGGCCCGATTACTTGTAGTAACCGGCTTTCTTCATCTGGCGCTCTGCGGCGACCTGGCCTGCCTTGAGGGCTGCGTCAACCGAGGTGCGGCCGGCCAATGCCGAGCTCATCTGCTGACCCACCGTGGTGCCGATGGCCTGGAATTCGGGGATGGCCGCGAACTGCACGCCCACATACGGGCTCTTGGGCAAGGTGGAATCGTTCGGGTTCGCCGAATCGATGGCCATCTTCTCGGCCGGCGCGAAGCGGGCTGCCTTCACGAACTCTGGGTTGGCGTAGGTGCTGGCGCGGGTACCGGTGGGCACAGTGCTCCAGCCATTGGTCTTGCCGACCAGCTCGATGTATTCCTTGGAGGTTGCCCAGGTGATGAACTTGGTCGCAGCGTCCACCTTCTTGGAGCCCGCTGGCACAGCCAGAGCCCATGACCACAGCCAGTTCGCACCTTTGGGCGTCACGGCGGTCGGTGCCTGCGCGAAAGCCATCTGGTCAGCCACTTTGGACTGCTTGGGGTCGCTCACGAACGATGCGGCGATGGTGGCATCCACCCACATGCCGCACTTGCCGGAGTTGGTCAAAGCCAGGATCTCGTTGAAGCTGTTGGCGGCAGAGCCGGGTGGGCCGTATTTGGTCAGCAGGTCGACGTAGAAAGTGACTGCGTCTTTCCAGGGCTGGCTGGTCAGCTGAGGCTGCCACTTCATGTCAAACCACTGGCCACCAAAGGTGTTGACCATGGTCGAGATCAGGGCCATGTTGTCGCCCCAGCCTGGCTTGCCGCGCAAGCAGATGCCGTAGACGCCGTTCTTGGGGTCGTGGATCTTGGCGGCGAGGTCTTTGACCTGAACCCAGGTTGGACGCTCGGGCACGGTCACGCCTGCCTTGTCGGCCAGGTCTTTGCGGTACATGAGCATGGAGCTCTCGCCATAGAAGGGCGCGGCAAACATCTTGCCTTCAACCGACAGGCCGTCGCGGATGGCGGGCAGAATGTCTTTGGCGTCGTAGGCGGCGTCGGTCTTGAGCTCCTGCAGCCAGCCTTTTTTGCCCCAGATCGGGGTCTCGTACATGCCGATGGTCATCACGTCAAACTGGCCACCCTTGGTGGCGATGTCGGTCGTGACGCGCTGGCGCAATACGCCTTCTTCCAGTGTGACCCACTTGAGTTTGATGTCGGGGTTGGCCTTTTCAAATGCAGGGCTGAGTTTTTGCATCTCGATCATGTGGCCGTTGTTCACGGTCGCGATGACGAGTTCGGTACCTGCGGCGTGGGCCAAGCCTGCGCTCATGAGCGCGGCGGTGAGGGCAGAGGCAAGGCGGAATTTCATTGGAGTCTCCTTTGGGTGGTGATCGGTTGCCAACGGTTAAAGAAAGAACCGTGATGGAATTCTCGCCACTGCGTCAAGCGCTGCTTGTACACAATTCGGTGCCACTTGTACTTTATTGCGTCTGACGCCTAGTGTTTTCCCCTATTTGATGGGAAAAAGTTTGTTCTGGAGGGTTTGCCGTCGATCAGGTGCTGCCGCGCAGGCACAGCTCATACCCCAGATCGATGGCGTTGCTGGCGGGCTTTTTTCCGCGCATCAGCTCCAGCAGCATCTGGGCCCCAGCCTGTCCCATGGCGCTTCGAGGGGTGCGCACGGTGGTCAGTGTCGGGACCATCTGGTCGCTGCCGGACAGGTCGTTGAAACCGGCCACAGCGATGCGTTCAGGCACCTGAATGCCTGAGCGCAGGGCGAACAGCAAGCCGCCTTGCGCCAGATCGTCGTTGCAAAAAAACACGGCATCGCAGTCGGGGTGCATGTTCAGCAGTTGGGCCAGCAGTTCGCTGCCCAAAGCCATCGAGGAGGGCTGTGCGCTCAGCAACTCCAGCTTGGCGTCGTACACCCCTTGCTCGCGCAGCGCGCGGCGGTAGCCTTCGGCCCGCTGCATGGCGCGTGGGTCCAGTTGCGCGGCAATGAAAGCGATCCGGCGTCGGCCCTGCTGCAGCAAATGGCTTGTGATGGCATGGCCAGCTGCCTGCTGGGAGAAGCCTACGCAATAGAGATCGTCGGACTGGGTCAGCTCCATCAGGTGGACACACGGCACGCCGCTGGCATGGATCATCCGTCGCGCGTCTTCGGTGCGGTCGGAGCCTGTGACCAGAATGCCGGCGGGCCGGTGTGCCAGGTACGAGCGGAGCAAGTGCTCTTCTTGCACGGGATCGTAGTGCGTGACCCCGATGAGGGTCTGGAAGCCGTGGGGTTGCAGCGTTTTGTGCACGGCTTCGAGGACATCGACAAACAAGGTGTTCGAGAGCAGCGGCACCAGCACCGGAACTTGTGTGCTGCGCTGCGACGCCAGCGCGCGGGCAGCCGGGTCGGGGATGTAGCCCAGTTGTGCGGCCGCCTGTTTGACGCGTTCGACCAGGGCAGGGGCCACGCTGCGCTCCCCGCGCAGGGCTCGCGAAACCGTGATCGGGCTGACTTCGGCCGCGAGGGCCACGTCGTTCAGGGTGGTGCGCCCGCTTTGGCGCCGTTTGCGTTCGGTGGTGGTCAAGGGTTTACCCGGATTTTTGGAGCGTGACATTGCAGTAGGATAGCGCTGTCCGAGTCAAAGCTCAATCTCGCGTTTGCCTGCATGCAAGATGCAGAGTTTTGCGGCAAGTGGCTTTTTCCGGCCATTTTTTTAAACCCGTTGGGATAGCGCTATCCCGATCGCCTGGCAGCTGCTTCATGTGCTTTTCAGTCAACTTCAACTGGTTCATTGTTTTGGGCCTGACCCCATGCCGCAAATGAGTTCTCCGATCTTTGTGGTGGTGATGGGTGTCGCCGGCTGTGGCAAATCCAGCCTGGGACAGCGCTGCGCTGAGGCCGTTGGCTTGCCTTTGCTGGAGGGCGATGACTTCCATTCGGAGGGCAACGTGGCCAAGATGCGCAGCGGCATCCCGCTTGAGGATGCGGACCGGGCTGCCTGGCTTGGCGAGTTGGCGGCCCAGTTGCTGGCCTACCCTGGCGGCGTCGTGCTCACCTGTTCGGCTCTCAGGCGCCGCTACCGCGATCAGCTGCGTCAAGCTGTGCCGCAACTGCAATTCCTGTTTCTGAACCTCAACGAAACACAGGCACGCGAGCGTGTGGCTGCGCGCTCGGACCATCTCTTTCCCGCGAGCCTGGTGACCAGTCAGTTCGAAGCGCTCGAAGAGCCCCGCACCGAGAACGGGGTACTGATTCTGGATGCCATGCAGCCTCTTTCTTCACTGGTGGCCGAAGCAGTTCAGTGGCTCACAGGTATTGCCAGCCCCATCAAAGGAGCCTCAGAAGCATGATGAACACTGTCGGAAAAGCACTGCGGCACCTCCTGGAGGCGGCGATGGCGGTCAGCCTGCTGGGCATGGTGATCGCGGTATTTGGCAACGTGCTGTTGCGGTACTTCTGGGGCACCGGCTGGGTTGTGTCGGAAGAGCTCTCGCGCTTGCTGTTTGTGTGGCTGGTGAGCCTGGCGGCCACGCTGACCTTTGGGGAGGGCAAGCACCTGGGCTTCGACCTGGTGACCGATCGGGTCAAAGGCACGACGGCTGGGGCCCTGCTGCGCTGGCTCACCCATGCGTTGATCGCGTTGGCGCTGTACTTCCTGATCAAGGGCGCCTGGGCCCAGGTGCTGGTGGGCATGGACAGCCGCAGCCCCGTGATGAACTACCCCTTGGCGCTGGCCGCTGGTGCCATTCTGTTCATGGGGGTGTGCATGGCCATGTTGCTGCTCTTGCACATGTGGAACGACGTGCGAGGCCAGGGCCTCGCCAGCGATTCTGCAACGACTCCTGTGCAAGCCGATTGAGAGCGCAACCACCATGACCATCGCTCTCTTTCTCTTTGTGCTGTTCGCCACCATGACGGTGGGCGTGCCCATTGCCTTCGCGCTCATGCTGACCGCGCTTGCCCTGATGGTGCAGCTGGACTTCTTCGACGCGCAACTGCTGGCGCAAAACGTGCAGGCCGGGTTCGACAGCTTTCCCTTGCTCGCTGTGCCGTTCTTCATTCTGGCGGGCGAGCTCATGAACGCGGGCGGGCTCAGCCGCCGCATCATCGATCTGGCCCGCAGCTTCGTGGGCCACATCCCTGGCGGACTGGGCTATGTGGCCATTGCGGCGTCGCTCATGCTGGCGTCCATGAGCGGTTCGGCCATCGCTGACACGGCGGCATTGGCCACTTTGCTGCTGCCCATGATGCGCAAGCAACACTACCCGGACGGGCCGAGTGCCGGTCTGATCGCCTCGGGCGGCATCATCGGCCCCATCGTGCCGCCCTCCATGCCCATGGTGATTTACGGCGTCACCACCAACACCTCGATCAGCAAGCTGTTTCTCGCCGGCATCGTGCCTGGCGTGATCATGGCGATTGGACTGGTGGCGGTGTGGCGCGGTATCGCCCGGCGCCAGACTTTGCCCGTGGCGGAAAAGACCAGCTGGCCCCAGCGCCGCAAGACGCTGCTCGGCAGCGCCTGGGCGCTGATGATGCCGGTGATCATCATCGGGGGTTTGCGCATGGGGCTTTTCACACCCACCGAAGCGGCCGTGGTCGCGGCAGTCTATGCGCTGTTTGTGGCCATGGTGGTGTACCGGGAGTTGACCTGGGCGGGCGCATACCGTGTGCTGGTCGATGCCTCCCGGACCACGGGTGTGGTGATGTTCCTGTGTGGTGCGGCCACGGCGGCCTCTTACATGGTCACGCTCGCCGATCTGCCCAATGACCTTGCCCGGAGCATGGGGCCGCTGCTGGAAAGTCCTTTGATGTTCATGGTGTTCGTGAGCCTGTTTTTGCTGGCCATCGGCATGGTCATGGACCTCACCCCGACCATTCTCATCCTGGGTCCCGTGCTGGCGCCACTGGCGGCGAAAGCCGGCATTGACCCGGTGTACTTCGGATTCGTCTTCATCTTCGTCGGCTGCCTGGGCCTGCTCACGCCCCCCGTGGGCACGGTCCTCAACGTCGTGGCCGGCATCGGTGGCATGCGCATGGCGCCGGTGATCAAGGGTGTGACGCCGTTTTTGCTGGTCTATTTCGCCATGCTGGCCTTGCTGCTCCTGTTTCCGGCCATTGTGTTGTGGCCCTTGAAGCTGATGATCTGACCCTGTTTTTTTGCTGACCCCGGTGGCATTTCGCTGCCATTCAACCCGAAGGAGACCCTCAAATGAAATTCAAACAGCTCGCCATTGCCGCTGCCGTGTCGCTGGCCACCCTCGCAGCGGGTGTGGCCAGTGCACAAGACATCAAGCCACGCCTGATCCGTTTCGGCTACGGCCTGAACGAAGCGTCGAACCAGGGCCGGGCCGCCAAGGTCTTTGCCGAAGAAATCGAAAAGGCTTCGGGCGGCAAGATGAAGCTGCGCGCCATCGGCGCCGCTGCGCTGGGCTCTGATGTGCAAATGCAGCAGGCCTTGATCGGTGGCGCACAGGAAATGATGGTCGGCTCCACCGCCACGCTGGTGGGCATCACCAAAGAAATGGCCATCTGGGACACACCCTTCCTGTTCAACAACGGCAAAGAAGCCGATGCCGTGCTCGACGGCCCGGTGGGGCAGCAGGTGATGGACAAGCTGCAGGAAAAAGGCCTGGTCGGTCTCGTGTACTGGGAAAACGGCTTCCGCAACCTCACCAACAACAAGCGCGCGGTGGCCAAGCTGGAAGACATGGACGGCATCAAGCTGCGTGTGATGCAAAACAACGTCTTCATCGACACCTTCAAGACGCTGGGCGCCAACGCCGTGCCGCTGCCTTTCTCGGAGCTCTTCACAGCGCTCGAGACCAAAACCGTCGATGGTCAGGAAAACCCGTTCAACACCATCCTGTCCAGCAAGTTTTATGAGGTGCAGAAGTACCTCACGGTCACCAACCACGTCTACAGCCCCTGGATCGTGACGGTCAGCAAAAAATACTGGGACGGCCTGTCAAAAGACGAGCAGAAAGTGCTGATGGACGCCGCCAAAAAGAGCCGCGATTTTGAACGCCAGGACACCCGCGCCGAAGCAGGCAAAGCACTGGCCGACCTGAAGTCCAAAGGCATGCAGATCAACGAGCTCTCGCCAGCCGAAGCCAACCGCATGCGCGAGAAGCTCACGCAGATCAACGACACGATCGCCAACAACGTGGGCATGGGTCTGTGGAAAGATACGCAGGCCGCTGTGGCCCAGGCGCGCGGGGCCAAGTAAGGCTTCAGCTCCAGGCATGCCAATGACAGGCAGCCCCTCGTCCCTTGCGGGTAGAGGGGCTGCCTTTTTCATCGGGAATGGCGCTGTTCGTGGTGCGCCAGTGGCGGCCTTCGCCGTCGGTCACGATCCATGCGTCAGGACGGCTTCTGCGGTGTACCTGGCTTCTTGCAGCACGCGCTGGCCAG
Source organism: Hydrogenophaga sp. (assembly GCA_041584075.1). Classification (GTDB taxonomy): domain Bacteria; phylum Pseudomonadota; class Gammaproteobacteria; order Burkholderiales; family Burkholderiaceae_C; genus Hydrogenophaga. The sequence continues at coordinate 3,513 of JBFHEQ010000083.1, read as the reverse complement.
AAGATGCAATCGTCAGAAAACGCGCGCCTTCCGGGGTGCGTGTGCGGCGCAGGAGACCCAGCTTTTCCATGGGTAGCACCTGCTGCAGCAGGTGCGTGGGTGTCAGGCCCTGGCATTTGGCCGCATGCGCTGTCGTGACATGACCCCCCTCGGCCTGCAGCAGGTCGAGCAGCAACCAGTCGGCCCATCCGATGCCGTGGTGTGTGCCCAGCGCTTCATCCAGGGCAAGAGCGATCCGGGCGTACCTGCGGTGTTGTTCGGTGTGTTCCTGGAAGTTCTGCGGGTTCACGCGGGGTCTCCTGGTGCGAGCTCGGCGGTGTACAGGGCCTCGAGCAGCACAAGCTCGCTGGCGTAATCAAACGCCGGGTCCACCCGCTGTTTCACCATTTCCAGCACGTTCATGCGAAAGCGGTCAGGGCCCACGTCGTTCCATTCGGCTTGCAGCAAGGTGTCCCGGTGGGTGCCCTGGCGCAATTCGAAGCCCATTCGATTGATGGCGCCTGGGACGTTGCGGCTGGTTTTCACCCGGACCCGTCCCGTGGCCAGGTTATGGATGGCGAACACCCCCATGGGGGGAAAGGCATCTCGCGCCTGTCTGGCCAGCGCGCGGCGCTGTGCCTGAGAAGTGGGTTCGGTGGTCATGGGGTGCTTTCAAAAATCGATAAGCTTCAATTTTACCCGGGTAAAAAAAGGAGATCAATATGATCCGGGTAAATTTATTGAATCCCGGGCTAAAACGGTCGAACAGTTGTGCGGTGGCGCCACACAGACCCAACCTTGAGAGCAAGGCCGATGATGCTGGGCCTGAAGCGTCGGGTTTTCGCCGGGAGGGTGGCTGGGGAGGCTGGACCCGTCCCGAGGGGGGGCTGGCCGCATGCTGGAAAGCGGCTGGTGGGTGAAGTCCTATCATCAGTGCCTGCTGTCTCCGCGCACCCCGCCTGCCCATGCCACCCCACATCCTGTTGCTTGAAGACGAACCGGCGATTGCCGACACCTTGCTCTATGCCTTGCGCAGCGAGGCGTTTGATGTGGCCCACGTGCGCCTGGCGGGTGACGCACTGGCCGCGTTCAATGCCCGGACGCCCGACCTCGCCATCCTGGATGTGGGTGTGCCCGACGGCAACGGATTTGACGTGTGCCGCGCGATCCGCAAAACCAGCGAGCTGCCCATCGTGTTTCTGACCGCCCGGGGCGAAGAGATCGACCGCATTCTGGGGCTGGAGCTGGGTGCGGACGACTATGTCACCAAGCCTTTTTCCCCGCGCGAGGTGTGCGCCCGTGTGAAAGCCATTTTGCGGCGCACCTCGAACCGCGACGGTGGGGCAGGGGCCCCGCCGTCGGGTGTTGCAGAGGCTCTGGGTGTTCTGCTGCTCGACGAAGCCGCGCAGCGCATCCGCTGCGGCGGCGAGCCGCTGACCCTCACGCGCTATGAGTACCTGCTGCTGGCCACCCTGCTCAAGCGGCCACAGCGCATCTTTTCCCGCTCTGACTTGATGGGCCTGGTGTGGGGTGATGCACCCGACACGTCGGAGCGCACGGTCGACGCCCACATCAAACTGGTGCGCGCCAAATTGCGGGCCTGCGGACTGGGACCGGAGCTGATACAGACGCACCGGAACATGGGTTATTCGTTTCAGGCGTCGGCGGGCTGAACCACCATGCGCATTGCCCTGCGGCTGATGTTGGGTTTTTTCCTGGTCCTGGGGCTGGCCTTGTTCGTGGTGTTGCGCGTGTTTCTGGGCGAGGTGGAGCCAGGCACACGACTGGCCATGGAAGACAGCCTCGTTGATGCTGCGTACGCGTATGCGCAATTGGCCGAGCCCGACATGAAGGCGGGTGTCATCGCCGGCGGCGGTTTTGCGCAGGCCATGGCCGCCTATCGAAAATCAAAGCCCGGCGCGGTGCTCTGGGGCTTCCGCAAAGACCAGGTGGATACGCGCATCACCATCACCGACGCGAAAGGCGTGGTGGTGTTTGACACCCTGGGTCTTGCCGTGGGGCAGGACCATTCGCGCTGGAACGATGTGTTCAAAACCTTGCGCGGCGAATACGGGGCACGCTCCAGCGTGGAAGACCCTCAGGACCCGAACAGCACGGTGATGCATGTCGCTGCGCCCATACGCGACGGCGACCGCATCATCGGGGTGCTCACGGTATCGCGGCCCAACCAGCTGTTGGAGCCCTACATCGAGCGCAGCCGCCAGCGCATCCTGCTGTGGTCCTGGGTGTTGCTGGGTGTTTCTCTGGTGATGGGCCTGCTGTTCAGCTGGTGGATGGCGAGCTCCCTGTCGCGCCTGCGCACTTATGCCAACGCGGTGGCCGAAGGCGACCGGGCCGAGTTGCCCCGCATGGGGCAACTGAGCGGTCGCACCGAGTTCCACGATCTGGCCCAGGCGGTGGAGCGCATGCGGCTGAAGCTGGAAGACAAGGCCTATGTTGAGAGCTATGTGCACACGCTCACGCACGAACTCAAAAGCCCGCTGGCCGCGATCCGTGGCGCTTCGGAGTTGCTGCAGGAGCCCATGGCCGAAGCCGATCAGCGGCGGTTTGCGGGCCATATCCAGCGCCAGACCGAGCGCTTGCAGCATTTGATCGACAAACTCCTGGGGCTGGCGGATGTGGAGCAGATGCGCCATCTGGCCGTGCGTGAATCCGTGGACTTGCGGGCCCTCACACAAACGCTGCTGCAATCGGCCGAAGCGCGCCTGCGTTTGAAGGGCATGACGGTTCGTCTGGAAGCCGAAAGCGGCGCGGCGGTATCGGGCGATCGTTTCCTGATGCAGCAGGCATTGCAAAACCTGCTGGACAACGCCATCGAGTTTTCGCCTGAGGGCGGCGAGCTGGTGGTGACCGTGGGCCTGGATACGTCAGGCCAGGCGGTCGTGTGGTCGGTGCAGGATCAGGGGCCTGGTGTGCCCGACTACGCGATGGACCGGATCTTCGAGCGGTTTTACTCGCTGCCCCGGGGTGAGCACCAGGACAAGAGTTCGGGCCTGGGCCTGTGTCTGGTCCAGGAAGTGGTCGAACTGCACGGCGGCGCGGTGAGCGTGCTCAACGCTGAACCGTCTGGCGGCTGCATCGCCACGGTGCGCTGGCCTCGCGCCGACTGATCGCTACCCAGCCGCCTCAGGTTTTTCCGGGATTTCACACCGGCTGCACAAACCCTCCGCGGTGGCTGCACACCCGGTTTCTAGACTGGCCCCGTCCTTTTTCCACGGAGCCTGTCTTGAACAAATATCCCTTGCTGAACAAAACCCTGGTCATCGGTTTTCTGATGCTGCTGCTGACCATTCCTCTGATGATGGTGCGCGACGTGATCCAGGAGCGCAACGCCAACCGGCTGTTTGCGGCGGCCGAGGTCGCCCGGGCCTTGGCGGGTGAACAAACGGTGGTCGGGCCGGTGCTGATGGTGCCGTTCACAGAAACCTTCCCAGTCACGGTGCCGGTTGCTGGCACGAAAGATCAGACGCGCGTCGAAATGCGCCAGACCCGTGGCACCGAGCTGGTGTTTCC
>JBFHEQ010000082.1:0-9886 GCA_041584075.1 Hydrogenophaga sp. | reverse complement strand
CTGAGATGCCCAGGTGGCGGAATTGGTAGACGCACTAGTTTCAGGTACTAGCGCCGAGAGGCGTGGAGGTTCGAGTCCTCTCTTGGGCACCATGATCATAAGGGCTTGCAAACATGTGTTTGCAAGCCCTTTTTTCATGGCCGCATCACACACCATGCCATCCGCCCGATCACCCATCTTGATCGACGGATCGGACATCTTCAGGGTTTGAAAAACCACCGCCTGCTGGCGGTGGGCTTGTGGCAAGTTGCCTGCCAGGGTCAAAACGGAACCGCCAGCAAATCGTGGCCTTCGGCCGCGACAATACGAGCCTTGGTGAACTCACCCACCTTCAGCGTCTTGCTGATTTTTTCGGGTGGCAACAACTTCACCACACCATCGATTTCGGGAGCATCGGCATAGCTGCGCCCCACCCCGCCTTTTTTCCCCATGCCTGGCGCAGAATCGACCAGCACCTGCATGGTCGCACCCACGCGCTCACGCAATTTGTCTGCCGAAACCGCTTCCGCAACCGCCATGAACCGGGCGCGACGCTCTTCGCGCACTTCGGCCGGCACCGGATCTGCCAGCGCATTGGCTGCCGCGCCATCCACCGGCGAATAGGCAAAACAACCGGCGCGGTCGATGCGGGCCTCTTGAACAAAATCAAGCAGGTGCTGAAACTCGGCTTCCGTTTCCCCCGGGAACCCGGCGATGAAGGTGCTGCGCACCACGATCTCGGGGCACAGTTCACGCCAACGGGCGATACGCTCCAGATTGCGCTCACCACTGGCGGGGCGCTTCATGCGGCGCAACACGTCAGGGTGGCTGTGCTGCAACGGCACGTCGAGGTAAGGCAGGCACAAACCCTGTGCCATCAGGGGAATCACATCATCCACATGGGGATAGGGATAAACATAGTGCAAGCGCACCCAGGCGCCAAACCCCTTGGCCAACTCGCCCAGTGACTGCACCAGATCCAGCATGCGCGTCTTGACCGGCTTGCCATCCCAGAATCCCGTGCGGTACTTGACGTCCACACCATATGCAGACGTGTCCTGGCTCACCACCAGCAACTCCTTCACACCCGACTCAAACAGCTTGCGTGCCTCGGTCAGCACATCACCGATCGGGCGACTCACCAGATCACCACGCATGGACGGGATGATGCAGAACGTGCAGCGGTGGTTGCAACCTTCACTGATCTTCAAATAGGCGTAGTGGCGGGGGGTGAGCTTGATACCCTGGGCCGGCACCAGATCGACAAAGGGATCGTGGGGCTTGGGCAGGTGGGTATGCACCGCTTCCATCACTTCGTGGGTGGCGTGTGGCCCGGTGACCGCCAGCACACTGGGATGGATGTTACGCACCATGTTGCCGCCATCCTCGCCTGCGCGGGCACCCAGACACCCGGTCACGATCACCTTGCCGTTTTCTGCCAAAGCCTCACCAATGGTGTCCAGGCTTTCCTTGACCGCGTCGTCGATGAAACCGCAGGTGTTCACGATCACCAGATCGGCACCGGCAAAGGTCTTGGAGGTTTGATAACCCTCAGCACTGAGCTGCGTGAGGATGAGTTCGGAGTCGGTGAGGGCCTTGGGACAGCCCAGGCTCACGAACCCGACTTTGGGGGCAGCAGTGCCCGGGACAAGAACAGTTTGATTCATGCCCCGATTGTCTCAGAGGCCGAGACTGAGCGGGCGAACCTACCCCCACTGATCCACGGTCCGGCGCCACGCCAGAAAGCGACCAAGACGCGCATCTCGCGGGGCGAAGACAGCAGCAAAAGGCGGGTCAGCGCTTGAGCCCCAGTGCAGCGAGCATCTGTTCGCTGTTTTTCTGCATCTGCTCCTGCATCTGGGTGAATGCAGTGCGCGACTGCTCCATGTAGGTGCCCATCATGCCCTGCATCATGGGCGACTGGGTGTTCATGAACTGATTCCACACCTCAGGGCTGAGACCCTGCGATTGCTCGGCCATTTTGTGTTGCAGATCCATGAATATCTGAACGTTCTTTTCAAGATAGGAGCCCATGAAGTCCTGCATGGCATGCCCATAGAAGCGGATGATGTTGGCCAACACCTGCTCGGTGAAAATGGGCACACCCGCCGTCTCTTCTTCCAGAATGATTTGCAGCAGAATGCTGCGCGTGAGGTCATCGTTGGTCTTGGCGTCGCGAACCACGAACACTTCGTTGTCCATCACCAGCTTTTTGACCTCCGCAAGGGTGATGTAGGACGACGTATCCGTGTCATACAGCCGGCGGTTAGGGTACTTCTTGATCACGCGCACAGCGCCTGTCTGGGCGTTGGAGCCATCTGCCTTGCTTTTTTGCACTACGACACTTTCGGTAGAAAACGATCTGCTTTGCTCGACGAGCGCATGAGCAGATTTCAACACATTCTAGAAAGCGACTCCCGCAATTGTCTGCGGGACTTACCCTGTACAGTATCAACGAGACTGACAGGGGCAGGCGAAAGATGAAGCTCAGCCAAAAAAAAAGGACCTGGCAAATGCCGGGCCCTTGATTATTTCGAACAAAATTTGGTAGGCGCGATTGGACTCGAACCAACGACCCCCACCATGTCAAGGTGGTGCTCTAACCAGCTGAGCTACGCGCCTACAAACTGTCCGAAGCCTCGCAGTATATCAGCATTTTTCGAATTTTGACCACCCTCTTTCATTTTCTTCGAACAGAACGCACGCCACCCACATCGCCCACCACCGACATGGCTCGGGCCACATGACGAGCATCCGTCAGCTCGATGGTGAACGTCATCCACGCTACGCCCTTGACAGTTTGAGACTGCACCCCAATCACGTTCATCTTTTCCCGGGCGAACACTTCGGAAATGTCGCGCAACAAGCCTTGGCGGTCCAGCGCCTCCACACCAACGTCCACGGGATACACGGGTTGCTGGCCATCGCGAGCAACCGATCCAGCGGCATCACTCCACTGCACTTCAATCACGCGATCGGGATTGCAGCGCTGCAAGTGGGCGAAGTCCGTACAGTCGCTTCGGTGAACGCTGACGCCCTTGCCACGCGTGACGAACCCGCAGATCTCGTCTGGCGGAGCCGGTTTGCAGCACTTGGCCAGCTGTGTCATCAGCGAATCCACCCCCACCACCAGGACGCCTCCACCTGACTTGCCACTGGCTTTTCTGGGCTTCTTCAGCCATGGCAATTCGGTGGGCGGTGTGGTGGGTTCCGAAGGGCGCAGTTGCAGTTCGATGGCACGCAGCGACAGTTCATCTTTACCGACCTGCTCAAAGAGCTCGTTGGCAGATCCAAGCCCCATGATGCCGGCCAGCTCGTCCAGCTTGATCGCCGTGCGCCCCTCGCGTTGCAGCAGTTTTTCCACCGCTTCACGGCCGCGGGCCATGGTTTCTTCCAGCGCCAATGCATTGAACCAGGCGCGCACCTTGCTCTTGGCCCTGTGGCTCACCAAGTACCCCAACTCGCTGTTGAGCCAGTCGCGGGAAGGCCCCCCCTCTTTGGCCGCCGTGATCTCGACGGTCTGTCCGTTTTGTAATGCGGTGTTGAGTGTCACCATGGCACCATCAACGCGAGCACCTCGGCACCGGTGACCCAGATCGGTGTGCACGGTGTAAGCAAAGTCCACTGGCGTAGCGCCCTGTGGCAACTCGACGATGGCCGCATCGGGCGTCAATACGTAAATGCGGTCATCGAACAGGCCCTTGACACCACCGCTGAGGTCACGTTCCCAGGCCAGCAGTTGCCGAAGGACAGCGATCTTGGCGTCGTACTCAGAGCTTGCAGAGACGCCCGCGTAGCCTTTGGTACCAGCTTCCTTGTACGCCCAATGCGCAGCCACACCATGCTCAGCGTGATCGTGCATGGCTTGTGATCGGATCTGGATTTCAAACGCCCGACCCTGCTCATCCCGAACCACCGTGTGCAGCGACTGATAGCCATTGGCTTTGGGTTTTGCAATGTAGTCGTCGAACTCCTCGGGCACCGGCGTGAAATGGGCGTGAGCCCAGGCCAGCACGCCGTAGCAATCATCTGTACCCGGCACCACCACCCGCAATGCACGGATGTCAAACACTTGGTCAAAGTCCAGCGACTTGCCCCGCATCTTTTTGACAATGCTGTAAATGTGCTTGGGACGGCCTTGCACAGAAGCCTGTATGCCCTGTTGCTGCAATGCCTCTTCGAGCTCCTGCCGCACCTGCTCGACGTGGGCTTCACGCTCAACCCGTTTTTCATCGAGCCAGCGGGCCACCTCCTTGTAAGTCTGGGGATCCAGAAAACGGAATGCCAGATCCTCCATTTCCCATTTGATCTGCCAGATACCCAGGCGGTTGGCCAGCGGCGCAAACACGTGCAAGGATTCGCTGGCCAATGCCTCCCCAGGGTCGCCCTTGATCTGCGCAAAAAAGCGCAGTGTCTGCAGCCGCGAAGCCAGGCGAAGCATCACCACCCGCATGTCACGAGAGAACGCCAGCAGCATCTTGCGCACGTTTTCGGTCTGGTTGGCGGCCAGCTCCGATACAGGTGTCTTGCCCAGGGCTGGCACAGGCAGATCCAGATCCTGCGCCACCTGACGCTCTTCATTTTTTTTGGCCTGGACCGCTGCAGCCTTGATTCTGGCCTGTCGCTGCAATTGAACCAGCTTGGTGGTCTCTATCGCCAGCGCCGCAAAATGCTCCCCAAAGGCCTTGGCGATGACTTCTTGCGGCCGGTTGAGGTGTTGGCAGGCATACACCAGGTAGGCAGCCGCCTGCATCGCCTCGGAGCCTCCGATGCTGCGCAGGATGTCGGCGACGGCATCGACATGGTCCAGCACGTTCTCGCCCGTGTCCAGCTGTTCGCCGGACAACAAGGGATCGGCAAATGCGCGCGCACGTGAAATCGCTTGCACCTGGTGAGGCAGGCTGCTCGCCGTGGCGGCCACAATCGCCGACGGCACCACCCCAGGCGGTTCGGCCATGTCGGAGCGGGTTTCTAAAGAGTCGGAAACGGTTTTCATCACATGTCAATTGCGTTCATCGTTCTTGAAGGAAACCCTTCACAGCGGCAATCTGCTCGACTGCGACCAACGTAGGGGCGTGCCCAACACCCTCAAACTCGACGCACCGGGCTTTTGGTCCACGCCGGGTCATCTCGTTGGCCGTGGCCCGTGTCAGCAGATCCGATGAAGCCCCCCGCAAGAGCAAGGTGGGTGCCTTGATCGCATCGTACAAACCCCACAGCGCGGCCTCCCCGGCCCTTGCGGCGGCCTCCCCCTCTTCGGCTTCGGTCAGGGCTTTGAACGGAACGGCCAGCGCCGGGTCGTAGTGCAGCCACCACCGCCCGTCTCGCTCGCGCAGCATCGGGCGTGACAGGGCGGTCCATTGCTCGGGCGTGTGGAAGCCAAAACCCGCAGAGATGGACGCAAGGTATTCGCTGGCGGCGGCTTCGCTCTCAAAAGACGGATTGAGGCCCAGGTAGCCCGCGATGCGCAACAAAGCCTGCCACTGAATCACGGGCCCCACATCGTTGAGCACCAATCGCCGAATGCCCAGATCGGGCTGGGCTGCCAGGGCCATGCCGATCAGCCCACCCATGCTGGTACCCACCCAGTCGATCACGGCATCGGGCGATTCCCGCTTCACCTGCAAAACCAGGGCGGTGAGATCCGCGGCATACTGCGCCAACTGGTATTGCATCGGGTCTTCGAGCCAGTCGCTGTGCCCTCGCCCGGCCACGTCCACGGCCAAGACACGGGTTTGCGCACACAACGCGCTCGCGAGCGCATCGAAGTCCCGCCCCTGGCGCGAGAGCCCATGCACACAGATCACCACGTGCGCCACCCCTTTCCCGTCCTGGGCTGACCAGTCCCAATACGCCATGCGACGAACGCCCCCATTGCGTGCGGCGGCGCCGCCGACAGGGATGTGGCACAGCAGGGGCTGAGGGGGGGCTTGGTCCATGAATACTGTCCGTGATAATGGCTGGAAATTCGTTCAACCTATCGTAATGGAACTGGAGAAGACCCATGCTGAAGAACAAAACCGCCCTCATCACTGGATCCACCAGCGGCATCGGCCTTGGCATCGCCAAAGCGCTCGCTCGCCAAGGTGCCAACATCGTGCTGAACGGATTTGGGGACGCTGAGACCCCTCAGAAGGAAATCGCGGCGTTGGGTGCACCGGTGGCTTACCACGGCGCCGACATGAGCAAGGCGGCCGAGATCGAGGCCATGATGGCCTTCGCCGCAGAGCGCTTTGGACAGGTCGACATCCTGGTGAACAACGCCGGCATCCAGCACGTGGCCCGCATCGAAGACTTCCCGGCCGAGAAATGGGACGCCATCATGGCGATCAACCTCAGCAGCGCCTTCCACGCCACCCGCCTGGCCTTGCCGGCCATGCAAAAAGCGAACTGGGGACGCATCATCAACGTGGCGTCGGTGCACGGCCTGGTCGCCTCGGCGGAAAAATCTGCCTATGTTGCAGCCAAGCATGGCGTTGTCGGCCTGACCAAGGTGACCGCATTGGAAAACGCCACCACCGGCGTGACCTGCAATGCCATCTGTCCAGGCTGGGTGCTGACACCGCTGGTCCAGAAACAGGTGGACGCGAAGGCGGCCGCACTCGGGATTTCCAACGAAGAAGCCAAGAAGCAATTGCTGGGTGAAAAAGAACCTTCACAACAATTCACCACCCCCGAAGAACTGGGCGAGCTGGCGGTCTTTTTCTGCTCGGCTGCGGGGGGCAACATCCGCGGTGTGGCGTGGAACATGGACGGCGGCTGGGTGGCCCAATAAGCTTCGATGGTGGCGAAAGCCGAACAAAAAAGCCCGCTTTGCGGGCTTTTTTCAATGTCTAGAAATCCGCGCTATTTCAACTGGATCGAGCCCGACACAGTGACAGTCACCGGGCTTCGCCCCGGCTCGGCGGGCAGGGGTTCGGCATCCCCCTGGAACGAGCCTGTTTTCATGGCCATGGGCTGATGCCGGAATTCCCGGCCTTCTCCAGCGTCCGCTGACGAAATGCTGACTTCCTTGAGTTCGTAAGCAGCGAAGCCAAAGGCCTTCGCAACCTCCCCGGCACGCCGCTGAAACCGCTCAATGGCCAAAGACTGAACGTCGGATTCCAATTGCTGCCGCGCCTCGCGCGACAGTGAAAAGTCCATGCTGGACACCGTCAAGGGCTGCATACGCGCGGCCGCCTGTGCAATGCGGGTGAAGTCCCGGCCTTCCAGCACCAGATCGGCCTGCCCCTGCCAGCCCGACACTTTGCCCGCCTTGTCATAGCGCGGATACACCCCAAAATCGCCACTGCGAACGACCAATGCCTGACCCGCAGCTGCACCTTTGGCCGTATCGAGGGCCGTGTCGAGTGCCGCTCGCAACTGGGACTGCACCTGTGCGGCATTCTCCCCCACCCGGGTGACGGACATGCGCAGCGTCAGCCAGTCTTGGGCAGCTTCCTGAAACCCGCTGGCTGCAATGTGAACCACGTTGGAGCCCACGGCAGGGGTGGAAGCCGTGGCTTGTGAAGTGCCCTGAACGACACATGCCAACAACCCGATGCCGACAAGCCAGCGTTGCGAAACCACGGCAGTCAACATCATTGTTTGGGCACCTCGAATACAGACTGTCCCCGCAACTGCTCTCGCAACCGCAGTCGCTCCTCCGTCGACAGGCGGTAGGGCTTCGCCGGCTCTTCTGCCTTGCTGGCTGAGACCTGAAACACATCACGCAAACGCGCCGGTGCAGCGGCCTCACGAGGCACGGCCGACTCCTGAACCGACGCAATCGCTTCCATGCTCAGGGATGCATGGTCGGACTCACCTGACTGCGCCCAGCCCAACGGGCAGAACGTGCAGGATAGAACAAGCAGAAATGACAACTTCATGGGCATCAATATTCACAAGATCGCTTCATTCTCGGGGTGGCCTCCCGATTTCGACACACCCAGAGCGGGCAACATTTGTAACACACTGTCAAAACCACAAAAAACGATGCCTGACAACCACTTAGGGCTGCCACAATGACCGTTGTTACATATCTGGAGAGTTGCTGTCATGCCACAAGCCAATGCCCGCCCCAACAAAATCCTGGTCGTGGACGACGATGTCCGCATCCGGGATCTCCTTCGCCGCTATCTCATGCAAGAGGGTTTTGAAGTCATGCTGGCCGAAGACGGCAAGGCGCTGAACCGCGTTCTGCAGCGGGACGCTGTGGACTTGATCGTCCTGGATCTGATGATGCCGGGCGAAGATGGCCTGTCCATCTGCCGCCGGCTGCGCGCCAACGCCGATCGCACACCCATCATCATGCTCACAGCCAAGAGCGAAGATGTGGATCGCATCGTCGGCCTGGAAGTGGGTGCCGACGATTACCTGGGCAAGCCCTTCAACCCCCGGGAATTGCTGGCCCGCATCCACGCCGTGTTGCGCCGCCGACCACCCAGCGAAGTCCCAGGCGCACCCTCCCAAGACGCCGAGACCGTCACATTCGGACCTTTCGAGTTTGACCTCAGCCTGCGCACCTTGCGCAAAGACGGCGCCGACCTCCCGCTCACCACCGGTGAATTCGCCATGCTGAAGGCGCTGGTGCGCCACCCCAGACAACCGCTGTCGCGCGAGAAACTGGCGCAACTCGCTCGAGGTCGTGAATTCGAGCCCTTCGACCGCAGCCTGGATGTCCAGGTTTCGCGCCTGCGCAAACTGATTGAAGAAGACGCCGCTTCGCCACGCTACCTTCAGACGGTGTGGGGCGTGGGCTATGTCTTTGTTCCGGACGGCGCTGCTTGATGTCTGACGAGTCACGCGCGCCCTTTGAAACCCAGCCGGCTTCGCTCGAGACCGCACCCGCACCACTGGACGCCCGGCCTGTACGCGAGTTGAGTCTCTTCTGGCGCACCTTTTTTCTGCTCGCCCTGCTCCTGGTGGGCTGCATCATGGCCTGGCTGCAGACTTTCCGGGCCCTGGAGTACGAGCCCAGATCATTGCAAAGCGCCCAACAACTGGCTTCACTCGTCAACCTCAGTCGTGCTGCCCTGGTTCATTCGGATTCGATTGCACGGGTATCGCTCGTCAAAACCCTGGCCGACGAAGAACGGGTGCGCATCGCGCCGCGAGAACCCACGGACAACTACCGCTTGTACAACGCCGACTCCCTGAGCCGTCGCATCAGCGAGTTGCTCCGGGCCAGACTGGGAGCCGGCACTGTCGTCGCGAGCGAGGTCAACAAAGTGGATGGGCTCTGGATCGGTTTCAGCATCGATGGAGATCCCTACTGGCTGCAAACAGACCCCTCACGCATCGAACTTGTCGCTGGCACCACCTGGTTGATCTGGCTGGGAACGGCCGCTTTGTTGTCCCTGGCCGGGGCTGCGTTGATTGCGCGGCTGATCAACCGCCCGCTCAAAAAACTGTCGTTCGCTGCGAGCCGGGTCCGGGAGGGGGATTTCACGTCCAGCCAGCTCAACGAATCGGTCGCCACGAGCGAGATCCGGCAGGTCAACATCGGTTTCAACCGCATGGCACAGCGCCTGTCCAAAATCGAGCAGGACCGGGCACTGATGCTGGCCGGCATTTCGCACGATTTGCGCACGCCGCTGGCCCGTTTGCGCCTGGAGACGGAAATGAGCGTGACCGACCCCCAGGCTCGGGAGCACATGGCCGCTGACATCGAGCAGGTCAACGCCATCATCGACAAGTTCCTCGACTATGCCCGCCCAGACCACCTCGAACCCGAGCGCGTCCACCTCAACCAGGTGATCGAAGCAGCCATCTTTGCCATGGGCAACCCCCCCGACGCCACCGTGACTTGCAGCATGCCCGATGAACTGCATGTGATGGGCGACGCCGTGGAGTTGCACCGCGTATTCTCCAACCTGCTGGAAAACGCCCTGCGCTACGGCAAAGACCCGATCACCGCCGTCGCGCG
>JBFHEQ010000081.1:0-9891 GCA_041584075.1 Hydrogenophaga sp. | reverse complement strand
TGTGAAACCCCAGAAAACCCTGCAGGAGCAATTGCCCGAGTTGCGTCCTGGCCAGTCGATCGAGCTGCTCAAGGAGCTGCACATCCTCACGCGCGACGGCAAACTGAATCAGGACACGCGGCGCAAGCTCAAGCAGGTCTACCATCTGGTGCAGTTCATCGAGCCTTTGCTGAACGAGGTCTTGAAGTCCAAAGGAGACGTGACTCTCGCCGATCACGGGGCTGGCAAGTCCTACCTCGGGTTCATCCTGTACGACCTGTTTTTCAAAGACAAGTCTGTGGGCTGGGTCACCGGCGTGGAGACCCGCGCCGAGCTGGTGGAACGCTCGCAGGCGCTGGCCACCCGGTTGGGGTTCGAGCGCATGCGTTTCCTGGCGACCACGGTGCAAGAGGCGCTGACCCACCCCGACCTGCCGCCGACCATCGACGTGGTCACGGCCTTGCACGCCTGCGACACCGCCACCGATGACGCCATCGCCTTCGGCCTGGCCAAACAGGCCCGCCACATGGTCCTGGTCCCCTGTTGCCAGGCGGAAGTGGCGGCGGTCATGAAGCGCAGCAAGGCGCTGAACCTTGCCCGCACGCCGCTGGCCGAATTGTGGCGACACCCGCTGCACACCCGGGAGTTCGGCAGCCAGATCACCAATGTATTGCGTTGCCTCCAGCTGGAAGCCCACGGTTACAGCGTGACCGTGACCGAGCTGGTGGGCTGGGAGCATTCCATGAAGAACGAGCTCATCCTCGCGAGCCGGACTGGGGGGGCCGGTCAAGCCACCCAGCAACGCCGTGCGGCCGAGCGCCTGGAGCAGGTGCTCAACGAAGTGGGGCTGCAGGCGCTGGCCCCCCGTTTCGGGGCGCCCGCGCCGGCTTGATCCGGGCGTCGGGCGCCCGTTGTGTTACTTGGTCGCGGGCTTGGCTGCGGGAGCAGGTGCTGCAGGGCCGTTGGCGCCAAGGCGCGCGCCGATGGCCGCTTCCAGCGTCTTGAGCTTGCCTTCAACGCCCGTGCGGGTCTCGGCCACCAGCTTGGTTTGGAGGGCGGCCTGCATTTCACCGCTCATCTTCTGGTACTTCAGATATTCGGGCGACTCGAGCAACGACAGGATCTTGCTCAGCTCGGCTTCGGAAAAGCCCTTGTCCAGCAGCGGACCCACCGCTTCGGGCGCCAGCGCCAAAGCGCGGTCGCGCACCAGAGGCACGACTTCGTCCAGGTACTTTTTGGTATCCGCCTGAATACCCTTGGCGACCGCCTCTTGCTTGTCGGGGTCGATGCGCGTGGGCAATATCGCCGCCGCGCGCTCCAGCATCTGGGCCGCTGGTTCTTCGGCCATGGCGCGTGACATGGCTTCAACGCCTGGCCTTTGCAACTTGATCATGCGTGCGATCAGCTCCTTTTTTGCGGGCGTGCTGGCCGGGGTGGATTGGGCCAAAGCCTGATGAGCGGGGAACGCGAGCACCAGTGCCAGGGCAAGGGATGAAAAGGGGTTTTTTTGCATGGCGCATGGTACCCACAAAACCGGGGGCAACTTGTAACCAGGCGCCCATGTCTGTGGCGGCGCCTTACCATCCTGGCATGCAGTGTTGCTCTCTCGTGGGATCAAACCCATTCGTCTCGACAGGCCGGCGGCTGGCCTTGTCTTGCCTTGTGGTTCTGGCGGGCTGTGCGGTGAATCGGGTTGAACCGGATGGCGCTAGGGCAGAAACGGGGGCGCAAGCTTGCGGTCTCTGGATGCAGCGGCTCGATGCGCTGGTGGATCGAGAGGGCGTGCGAGATGGCGGCGCCACCCGGTTGACAGGATTTGCACATGCCCGGGTTGACCGTCTGCTCGCATCCTTCGCCCTGGAGGTTCAGGGCTCGGACGCGCGCTGGCAGGCTTGGGCGCAGGCCACAGGCGAGCTGGACCGGGAAGCGCGCCGCTGGGAACTGCTGAACCTGCCGGATGCTGCTTTGCGCGAATTGCATGAACACGACAGGGAGGCTATGGCTGCGCATGTCGACGCGTGTGCGGCCATCGCCTGGGCTGAGGCGGCGGCAAGCCCGGTCCGGCGCCGCGCTCTCCTGGCGCAGGCGCGGGTGCCCGACGAATACGCTTTGTGGAAGCGGGCCCTGGGTTTGTACCCCTTGAGTCGCTGGCCCTTTTTGGCGGGCGTCAAGCGCTGGGAGTCGGAATGGGCGCAAACGCTGGTCGAAGGTTCGCGGAGCGCGATGGGCGTGCCAGAGGGGTACAGGTGGGCTCCAGACGGTGCGTCCGTGGCGCCTGGTGAGGTCCAGGGGCTGATGGCGGCCCTTGCGCCCGATGCTCTGGGTATTCCCCGACCCAGTGAGGCACAGGCTGCAAGGCTGTTGCACGCTTATGCACCGGTGGTTGAAGTGGTCCAGCGAGGGGCGTTTGACCGTGTGGGGCGCGTGCAGTGGGCAGACGCCGAAGCGCCCCAGGTGGACGCGACCCAGCCCACCCTTTATGGGCGCATTGCACACACCCGTTACGGACAGACCACTTTGTTGCAGCTGGTTTACAGCGCATGGTTCAGCGAGCGCCCTCCCAAAGGGGCGTTGGATCTGCTGGCTGGTGCGGTGGACGGGGTGGTCATGCGCTTGACGCTTGATCCGGAGGGCCGGCCGATGCTCGCTGACAGCATCCACGCTTGCGGGTGTTATCACCTGTTTGTGCCCGGCAAGGCGTTGACACGACGTCCCGCTCCCGGTTGGGGCGAAGAGTGGGCGTTCGCACCGATCCGGTTGCCCGACCTGGCGCCGGGTGAACGGCTGTTGTGGCGTCTGTCCTCGGGCGATCACATGTTGGAAAGTGTGACCGCTGCACCACAGTCCCGTGAAGTTTCCGGGGGGGTCTACCGGCTGGCCGACGAGGACGGCTTGCGCAGTCTGCCCTTGCCCGAAGGCGGTCGCCGCAGCGTGTTTGCGCCCGACGGCATCATGCCGGGCACCCAGCGCGGCGAGCGTGTCCTGTTCTGGCCCATGGGGATCACAAGCCCGGGAGCCATGCGGCAATGGGGCCGGCAGCCCACAGCCTTTGTGGGGCGCCGACACTTTGATGATCCCTGGTTGGTCGAAGAACGCTTCGCGGTGGAAGCCGGTGTCCTGCCCTGAGGCGCCTGTGGTGGTGGCGCACCGCCCCGAAGGACTGTCAGCGAGAAAAGCGGGGCAATTCCACTGCTTCTGAGGCCGTGTCAGGCAAACACCTACAAGCGGAATGGCGGTGCGCCGACTTAACGTCTTGAAACAGGATGAATACAGTTTGTGACATGGACAAACAAATTGTCTTCTCTTCACTTCTTACCAGGGATACCGCCATGAACTCCACCGCCAGCCGCCTGAACCCTTTCGTCATGATGCTCGATCCCGAGGCTGTGATCAGCGCCATGGAAGGCAGCAAAAACCTGCGTGGCCTGCGTCAGCGCATCTGCCGCCCGCTGGACAAGCCCCTGATCCCCAAGACCCACAGCGTCGACCGCGTGATCCAGCAGAAGTTTGATGCGGTGATCGACACCGAAGACTTCATGGACTCCGGCACCGAGTTCTACGCCGACGCACAGCCCGCGCTGCGCGCGGTTCACTGAGTCCCCCCCGCGCCGCGCCTGCGGCGCGTCACCCCCCAGGGGGCGATGCTGGTGGACCGGCAAAGCCGGATCCACGGCATCCTCAAATGAACTGTCCTTCTCGGCGCGCCGTGTCTTCATCCGAGGGCACCGCGGAACCGGCTTTGCCGGGCCGCCAGTGCCGCCCCCTTGGGGGGGTGACGCGAAGCGGCGCAGGGGGGCTCACCCCGCAAACCGTTTGCGGGTCAGCGCCAGGGCGATCCAGAATCCGCCCACCGCATAGACCAGCAGCACCAACAGGTGCAACCAGGCCTGTTCGGGCCATTGGTCCATGAACAGGGGCCGCACCAGTTCCACGGCGTTGGTCAGGGGCAGCCAGTCGGACACCTTGCTCACCACCGCAGGCAGCTGTTCTCGCGGAAAAAACACCCCGGAGAGGAACATCATCGGGGTCAGGAACAGGGTGAAGTAGTAGGTGAAGAAGTCGTAGCCCTTGGCCACCGCGTTGAACACCAGGGCCAGGCTGGAAAAGGTGATGCCGGCACACAACAGCACCGGGATCGCCAGCAAGAGTTTCGGCGAGTGGCTGATGCCCAGCACCAGCATCACCATCAAGATGGCCAGCACCGAAAACAACGCCTTGAAGGCCGCCCACAACATTTCGCCCAGCACCACATCGTCCAGGCGTACCGGCGCGTTCATGATGCCTTCCCAGGTTCTCTGCACATGCATGCGTGAGAAGGCCGAGTACAGGGCCTCGAAGCTGGCGGCGTTCATGGCGCTCATGCAAATGCTGCCGCTGGCCAGAAACAGGATGTAGGGCACGGCCAACGTGCCCTGAGGCGTGACCATCTTCACCTCGCCCACCAAGGCCCCCATCCCGTAGCCGAAGGCCACCAGCCACATCAGCGGCTCGGCGATGTTGCCGACCAGGCTGGGCACGGCCAATTTGCGCCAGACCAGCAGGTTGCGCAGAAACACCGGCCACCAGCGGGTGGAGAGGCGCGGTGTGGACCAGGGGGAGGTGGATGCAAGTGTCATTGGATGTCAGTTGAGCAGCAATTGATCGTGAATGCCATGCGGGTTGCTCGCAATGTCTGCTTCAGCATGCCGCAGAACCGGCTTTGCCGGGCTGCCAGCATGGCCCCCTTGAGGGGGTGACGGCTCGCAGAGCCGGCGCAGGGGTGGGTCAACCATCCTCCCGAATCTGGCGCCCCGTCAACTTCAGAAACAGGTCTTCCAGGTTGGCAGGTCGGTGCAGGGTGCGCAAGTGGGTGTGTGTGCCAAGCGCCGAGAGCAGGGGGCCTGCCTGCTGGGTGTAGAAAAACACGGTCTCGCCACTGACCTCCACCCGCGCCGCCAGATTGCGCAGGGCGGCGTGGTCATCGTGCCGGGCCAGTGCGAGGGCGCCTGTTCCGTAAACTTCGACCACGTCGGGCTCCAGGTGCTTGGCGATCAATTCGCGGGGACGTCCCTCGGCGATTTTTTTGCCATGGTCCAGCACCAGCAGGCGCGAACAGAGTCGCTCGGCCTCGTCCATGAAGTGCGTGGTCAGCAGGATGCTCTTGCCTTGCTGCAGCAGGGCTTGCAAGCGCTCCCACATCAGGTGGCGGGCCTGCGGGTCCAGCCCGGTGGTGGGCTCGTCGAGCAGGAGCAGCCTGGGGTTGTTGACCAGGGCGCGGGCCAGCGAGAGCCGGCGTTTCATGCCGCCCGACAGCTCGCCCGGCCGTGCCTGGGCCTTGTGGCCGAGGGCGGCAAAGTCGAGCAGCTGGGGGATGCGCGGGCGAAGGGTCTGGGCGCTGAGGCCGAAGTAGCGCCCGTAGACCAGCAGGTTTTCGGCGCAGGTGAAATCGGGGTCCAGGGTGTCCATCTGGCTGACCACGCCCAGTTGCTGCTTGATGAGCAGGGCGTCGGCGGGCATCTGGTGGCCAAAGGCCCGGACCGTGCCGGCGTCGGGCGCGGTGAGGCCCAGGCACATGCGGATGGTGGTCGTTTTGCCCGCGCCGTTGGGGCCGATCACGCCCAGGCATTCACCGGGGGCGATGGTGAACGACAAGTCATCCACCACAGTTTGATCCCCATAGCGTTTGACGAGGCTCTGGCATTCGAAAAGGGGCGTGTCCATGGCTGGGCATTGTGCCCGGGGCCGATCCCCGGTCGCGACGCCCCTGCAGCGAAGGCCCTCCGCCTACAATGAAGATCCCTTTTCCCATGGCTTGTTGCCACTTTGCCTGTGTCTTTGTCGCCCGCCGTCGCCCTTCAGTATGTGTTGCCCAAAAAGGCCTTGACGGCCTTCGCGGGCTGGTGCGCGGGATCGCGCGCAACCTGGTGGACGCACAACGTCATTCCCTGGTTCATCCGGCGTTACGGCGTCAACATGAGCGAAGCGGCCAACCCGGATCCGCGCAGCTACGCGAGTTTCAATGCGTTCTTTACCCGTGCCCTCAAGCCAGGCGTGCGTCCGATGGCGTCGGCGCCCTTTGTGTGCCCGGTGGACGGCGCCGTCAGCCAGCTCGGCACCATCATGGGCGACCAGATTTTTCAGGCCAAAGGCCACAGCTACAGCACCCATGCGCTGGTGGGCGGTGACGCGGGGCTGGCGGCGCAGTTCGAGGGAGGCGATTTCGCCACGATTTACCTCAGCCCCAGGGATTACCACCGCATTCACATGCCCAGTCAGGCGGTGTTGCGCCGCATGATCTATGTGCCGGGAGAGCTGTTTTCCGTGAACCCTGCCACAGCGCAGGGGGTACCCGGCCTGTTCGCACGCAACGAGCGTGTGGTGTGCGTTTTTGACGTGCCCCACGGTGCCGACGGTGGCGTGCGGCCCTTTGTGCAGGTGCTGGTGGGCGCCACCATTGTGGGCAGCATGGCCACCACCTGGCACGGCGTGGTCAACCCCCCCCGGACCGACAAGCTGCGGGAGTGGACCTACGACGAAGAGCCTGTCAGCCTGGCTAAAGGTGATGAAATGGGGCAGTTTTTGCTGGGTTCCACGGTGGTGCTGCTGTGGCCCAAAGACACCATCAAGCTCCAACCCGACTGGCAGGCCGGTCGCGCCGTTCGCATGGGCGAAGCCATGGGCGCTGCCGTCTGAGAACGACGTCTTCCCCTTCTCCCATCTCATTTGTCGACCTGCAACCAAGAATCGGACTGAAACATGACCACCCTGGGAACCCCCTTGTCGCCTTCCGCCACCCGCGTCATGCTGCTGGGCAGCGGTGAACTGGGCAAAGAAGTGCTGATCGCCTTGCAGCGCCTGGGCGTGGAAACGATAGCAGTGGACCGCTACGAACACGCGCCGGGCCAGCAGGTGGCGCACCACGCACGCACCATCACCATGAGCGATCCGGCGCAGCTGAAAGCGCTGATCGAGGCCGAGCGGCCGCACCTCGTGGTGCCCGAGATCGAGGCGATTGCCACGCCCATGCTGGAAGAACTGGAGGCCGCCGGTATGGTACAGGTCATTCCCACGGCGCGGGCCGCCCGCCTGACCATGGACCGCGAAGGCATTCGCCGCCTCGCCGCCGAAACCCTGTCGCTGCCGACCAGCCCCTACCAGTTCTGCGATTCGCTGGAAGAGTTGCAGGCCGCCATCGACGCAGGCATCGGTTACCCCTGCGTGGTCAAGCCGGTGATGAGCAGCTCCGGCAAGGGCCAGAGCAAGATCGACGGACCGGCCGACGTGCAGAAAGCCTGGGACTACGCTATGGCCGGTGGCCGCGTGGGGCCGGGCCGTGTGATCGTCGAGGGTTTCATCGATTTTGACTACGAGATCACCCAGCTGACCGTGCGCGCCCTGGGCGCTGACGGCGAAGTGGAAACCCACTTCTGCGAGCCCATTGGCCATGTGCAGGTGGCGGGTGACTACGTGGAAAGCTGGCAGCCGCACCGCATGACGCCGGCGGCCCTGGCCGAGTCGCGCCGTGTGGCGAAAGCCGTGACCGACAACCTGGGCGGCCAGGGCCTGTTCGGGGTGGAGCTGTTTGTGAAGGGTGACCAGGTGTGGTTCAGCGAAGTGAGCCCGCGCCCCCACGACACCGGCATGGTCACCATGATCACGCAATGGCAGAACGAGTTCGAGCTGCACGCCCGCGCCATCCTGGGCTTGCCGGTGGACACCGCCCTCAAGAGCCCGGGCGCCAGTGCTGTGATCTACGGCGGTGTGGACGCCACCGGCATCGTGTTCGACGGCGTGGACGCGGCCATGCGCGTGCCCAACAGCGACATCCGCCTGTTCGGCAAGCCCGAAAGCTTTGTCAAGCGACGCATGGGCGTGGCCCTGGTGTTTGATGCCGAGGTGGACATCGCCCGCGCCCAGGCCAAGCTGGCGGCCAGTCGGGTCAAACCCAGGGCAACCTAGACCCACCCCTGCGCCGCAGGAATGGTCTCCCCCGCGCCGGCTTCACCGTCACCCCCGAGGGGGCGATGCGTGTGGCCCGGCAAAGCCGGTTCCACCGCATCCTTGAAGCGGACACCGGACACGCGTTCCGGACACGGGGTGGAACGAGGGGGCGTCGTTTCCAGGGCACCGCGGAACCGGCTTTGCCGGGCCGCCAGTGCCGCCCCCTGGGGGGTGACGCCGCAGGCGGCGCGGGGGGGGGATTTATCTACTCGTGACGCAGCGCATCGATGGGATTCAGGCGAGCAGCGCGTCGGGCGGGGAAATAACCGAACACCACACCGATGGCGGCTGAGAACACGAAGCTCAGCAGGTTCACGCCCGGGTTGAACACGTAGGGCACATCCATCAGGGCCGACAGGCCGATGGAGGCGCCAGTGGCCAGCACGATGCCGACCAGACCACCCAGGCCGGCCAGCACCACCGCTTCGATCAGGAATTGCAGCAAGACTTCACGCTCCAGCGCGCCGATGGCCAGGCGCAGGCCGATCTCTTTGGTGCGCTCGGTCACGCTCACCAGCATGATGTTCATGATGCCGATGCCGCCCACCAGCAGGCTGACGGCGGCCACCGCGCCCAGCAACATGGTCAGCACCTGGGTGGTGCCCGACAGGGTGTCGGCCAGTTGTTTCGTGTCGAGCACGTTGAAGTTGTCTTCGTCGGTGTCGGCGAGTTTTCGGCGCTCGCGCAGCAGCTGGGTCATGCTGGCTTTGACGCGGGTGGAGTCGCTGCCATCGGCCATGGACACGAGCAGGGTGTTGACCGTGGTCGTGCCGGTGATGCGGCGCTGCAGGGTCTTGATGGGTATGAAAACCAGATCGTCCTGATCGTTGCCGAACGAACCCTGTCCCTTGGAGCCGAGCACCGCGATCACCTCGCAGCTGATTTTGCCAACCCGCAGCGACTCGCCCAGCGCCGGGCTGGTGCCAAACAGTTCCCGGCGCACCGTTTCACCGATCATGCAGACCGCCGAGCCGGCGCGCAATTCGTCGTCGGTGAACTCGCGGCCCTGGGACAAGGTCCAGTTGCCGATGCTGAGCCAGTCGTTGGTGCTGCCCGTGATGCTGCTGCTCCAGTTGCGGCCATTGGCGACCAGCGTGGCCCCCGAGCGGGATTCGGGCGCAGCGGCGGCCACACCGCCAATTTGCGTGGCGATGGCTTCGGCGTCGGTGTCTTTGAACGAGGGCGCGCTGGAGCCGCCGCTGCCGGGGCCCATGCGCTGGCCGGGCCGCACCTGCAGCAGATTGGTGCCCAGGCCCGAGATCTGGTTCTGCACCGCCAGCGTGGCGCCGTTGCCCACGGTGACCATGGTGATCACGGCGCTGACGCCGATCACGATGCCCAGCACGGTGAGGAAGGAGCGCATCAGGTTGCGCCGGATCGAGCGCAGCGCGAGCAGGAAGGTGTTGAGCCACATGGTCAGTGGCCTCCTTCAGAAGGGGCCGCATGCAGGCCGGCCGGATTCGGGTTGCGCTCGTCGCTGGCGACCACCCCGTCGACAAAACGCACCATGCGCCGTGCATAGGCGGCCATGTCGGGTTCGTGGGTGACCATGAGCACGGTGATGCCCAGATCGGCGTTGAGGTGCCAGAGCAGTTCCATGATTTCTTTGCTGCGGGCCGTGTCGAGGTTGCCGGTGGGTTCATCGGCCAGCAACACGGCGGGCTCGGTGACGATGGCGCGGGCGATGGCCACGCGCTGTTGCTGGCCGCCCGAGAGTTCGCCGGGCGTGTGGTGCTCCCAGCCTTTGAGGCCCACGGCGTCGAGGGCGCGCGCGGCCATGGCATGGCGCTGGGCGGCCGGTTCACCGCGGTAGATCAGGGGCAGCTCCACGTTTTCCTGGGCCGATGTACGGGCCAGCAGATTGCACCCCTGGAACACAAAACCCAGGTAGCGTCGGCGCAGGCGCGCGCGTTCGTCGCGGCTGAGCGACTG
>JBFHEQ010000080.1:0-9965 GCA_041584075.1 Hydrogenophaga sp. | reverse complement strand
CTGACCCCACCCCAGCGTGTGGCCGCCTTGCTGGACGGGCCGGAGGCGCGTGGGGTGTTTGAGCAGGAGGCCAAGGTGCTGCGGCAGATGCTGGGGGCCGACGCCGCCATCTATGTGATCGATTGCCGCGAGCCGGTATTGCCCAAATACCGTTGTGAAATCGAAGTGCTCAACACCTGCGCCCGGCCCATCATGCCGGTGCTCAACTTCGTGCGCAGCGAACGCAGCCGCGAGCCCGAGTGGCGCGAGCTGCTGGCCGCCTATGGTCTGCACGCCGCTGTGCTGTTCGATGCGGTAGCGCCTTTTGTGGGCGCGGAACGCCAGCTGTACGAAGACCTCAGCGTGCTCATGCGACAACACAAAGGCGTGCTGCAGACCGTGCTCGACGATCTGGACCGCCAGGCCGCCGAGCGGCGCGCCGCCAGCGCCCAGCGCGTGGCCGACACCCTGATTTCTGCCGCCGCCATGCGCCGGGAAATTCAGCCCGAAACGCTGGCCGATGCCCAGGCCAAAGAACGTTTTGTGACCACCTTCCGGCGTGAGCTGGTGGACGGGGTTCGCAAGTGTGTCGACGACCTGCTGCAGATGCACGGCTTCGAGAAAGACGACGCGCAGCTGGACGTGATGCAGTGGAGCAGCGGGCGCTGGGAGTCCGACCTGTTCAACCCCGAAACCCTGGCCAGTGTCGGCCGCCTGCTGGGCAAGGGCGCAGCAGCGGGCGCCGCTGTGGGCTTCACAATGGATCTGGCGCTGGCCGGCATGTCGCTCGGCGCGGCCACGGCTTTGGGCGCAGCCATTGGGGGCGCCTTGGGGCAGGGGTGGGGCCAGGCACCGCGCAAACTGCGCAACGCCATCATGGGGGTGGAAGAGCTGACGCTGGACAACGATGTGCTGATCGTGCTGGCCGACAGCCTGGTGCACCTGTGCCAGGTGTTGCAGGCCCGTGGCCATGCGGCCCAGGACACGATTGAAGTGCGCATGGCGCCTTCCAGCGATTACCGCGAGGCCTTGCTGCAGTTGCTGGAGCCGCTGGCGCAGGCACGGGCGCATCCCGAATGGGAGCACCACGCGGGCACCCGCCGCAACCACAGCTCGCGCCGCGAGGCGCTGGGCCGCACGCTGGCTGGTCAGGTGACTGGTTTGCTGGATGTGGTACCACCAACAGGAATCGAACCTGTATCTAGCGCTTAGGAGGCGCTCGTTCTATCCATTGAACTATGGCGGCTTGTGTCGCAGAGTCAGCATTGTAGGGGGCTTGGCTGCATGGTTCCGGGCTGGGGCCTTCGACTACACTCTCGCTTCACCCGTCATCGGGGAGTAGCCGCCCTGCCGCCTGGCAGGGGTTTGCGTCAACACACTGGGCCGACACAGCCCTGGCGCCGACAGCTTCAGGCCTGGCAAGACCTTTGACCGCAACGCCTCCGGTAGGGCCGGGGATCCGTTGTGGTCGTCTGTTGGTCTGGCCCTGAGGACAGTATTTTGGAAGCATTCTGGGTATCCACCGGACTGGTGGCCTTGGGCGAGATGGGTGACAAAACCCAGTTGCTGGCGGTGCTGCTGGCCGCCCGTTTCAGAAAACCCATCCCCATCATGATGGGCATCCTGCTGGCAACGCTGGCCAACCACGCGCTCGCGGGGGCCGTGGGCGGCTGGATCGCGGCGGCGCTGGGTCCGGATGTGCTGCGCTGGGTGATTGGCCTGTCTTTCATCACCATGGCCGTGTGGATGCTGGTGCCCGACGCCATCGACGAAGAACTTGCCTTCAAAGAGGTGGCCACCTGGGGTGTTTTCGGCACGACGGTGCTGGCGTTTTTCCTGGCGGAGATGGGTGACAAGACGCAGATCGCCACAGTGGCTCTGGCGGCGCGCTATGGCGATCTGGTTTGGGTGGTGGCGGGCAGCACCCTGGGCATGATGCTGGCCAATGTGCCTGCGGTGTATCTCGGGAACAAGGTGGCCAGCCGCGTGCCCATGGCCTGGGTGCACGGCGTGTCCGCTGTGCTGTTCGTGGCGCTGGGCGTGGCGACCCTGCTCAACCTGGGGCGCCTGTTCTGACAGGGCCGAAACTTGAAACAGCCGCGACAGCCCGGGGCTGCCCGGGCTATTCGTAGCGGTGGGTGAAGATCACATCGACGGCGTTCTCGGTGCCGGCGCGGGCGCGCAACGACAGGCTCTTGGAGAGGTCGTACAGAATGGAGACAGTGCTCACGGCACCCGCCAGGCTTTGCTCATAGCTCAGGTACAAATCTTTGGACAGGCGCTTGCCCACAGTGAGCGCGGCCTCGGTGGTCGTGCCGTCGGTGTTGCTGCTGGGACCGGCAAAGCCGATCTCGTCCAGACCCAGCGTCTTGGCCAGTTCCCCGTCCATGGGTTCGCCGCCGCGCGACAGCAGTTTCCGGGCGGCTTGCTGCAAGACGAAGGCCTGGGCGCCTGAGGCCGATGCGGGCTTGCCCAGCACCAGCCAGGCCAGCTTGTCGCCATCGGGCAGGTCGGGATCGGCGTACAGGCCGACACGCGGTGCCTGCGCGTTGCCCGTGATCTGCACGCCCACCCGCTGGTCCGTGTTTTCCGGCATCTTGCGCACCGCGAGGATGTCGAGCGCCGGATCGTCGTAGGGCCCGGTGAAGCGCAGCACACCCGTTTCGATGTTGAGCTGCTGACCATAAGCCTTGTAGGTACCGCTGACGGTGCGTACCTCGCCGAAGGCGCGCGGTGTGGGCACCGCGGGCGTGGCGCGCACCGTGATCTTTCCTTCCAGGCGCGTTTGTATGCCTTGACCGCGCACTTCAAACGCCTTGCCGAGGTCCAGGCTCACAGACACGTCGGGCTGCACCCGTTCGCCATCTTCGCCCTCGGTCGGCAGCGTGCGGGTGCTCCGCACGATGACGTCCTTGCTCAGGCTGGGGGCGAGTTCGTCGGGCAGGATGAAGGTGGCGGCATCGGTGGTGAGCTCGCCGCGCAACTGCAGCTTGGGTCCCACCAGCTGGGCGGTGACGTCGCCCGACAAGGTGAGCCTGCGGTCCACCCGGTTGGACACCCGCAGGCGCTGGGCCTTGGCTTGCAGTTCAATGAAGGGTTGCCGCGCGAGGCTGCCTGGTACGGCCCGCCATTCGGCCTGGCCGGTGGCTTCGAGTGTGCCGCCCAGCTTGGCCCCGCCCGGGCCTTGCAGGCTGAAGCGGTCGACCTGGATGCGCTCGCCCACGATGGTGGCGCGCAAGACGCCGTTGGTGAAGGCAAACCCGTCGACCACCGAGCGCAGGGCCAGTTCGTCTGCCTGCACGTTGCCGCGCCACTCGGGTTTGGCGCGCGTGCCGCTGAGGGCGGCGTCGGCACTGAGCGTGCCATTCATGCGCCAACCGGGTGGGGCAAACATGGACCACACGCCGACTTGGGGCAGCCGCGCCTGGGCGCTGCCCTCAATCGGGGTGTTGGCTGGCCACCAACGGTCGATCAGCGCGATGTCGCTGTTGCTGCTGGCCCGGTCGGGATTGAGTCGGGTCTGGAAGTCCACCTTGGCCTGGCCCAGTCGCTCCGTGTCCCAGCGCAGCTGGGCGTTCACCTGCCGGTCTCGCACGGTCAGGCTGATGCGGCCGTCCTTGACACCGGCGACGATGGGGCCATTGGCGCTCCCGTTGGCGCCTGCCGTGCCCGTCGCGCCACCACTGGCCAGCCAGCGCAGGTCGCCGCTGCGGCGCTGCAAGGTAGCCGACAGCTCCAGGGGTGTTTGGGTGTCGGCGGGGATGCGCACATTCCAGGCGCCATCGAACACCAGATCCCCGCTGAGGTTTTTTTGCGTCGGGGTGCTGACCTCGGTGTCCACCGCAGGTTGCCCGGCCGCGACCAAGGCTTCGATCCAGGGCAGGGAGAGGCCTTGCAGTCGGCCCTGGGTTTCCAGCGCCTGGGCCTGCCAGACGATTTTTTGCCAGGCCACGACCAGCGGGGTGTCGAGGCCGCTGGTGGCGGTAGAAGCCGGGCGCAGGTGCAGCTCGCCGGTGCCAGCGTCCACGGCGAGACCTTTCTGGGCGTCGGCGGCCCATCGGACTTGCAGGGGCTGGGTGTTTGCCAGGCGCCAGCCCTGTGCGGGCTGCTGGACCGGCTTGTCCGCCTGGGTGGGTATCGGGTTGAGCGCCAGGGCCAGGCGATCCAGCAGCAGTTGCCCGGTCGACGGTGTGCTGGCGCTGGTCTTGAGCTGACCCTGGGTGTCGAGCGAGACGCGCCAGGGCGGAGCACTGGCGTTGCCCTTGGCCGTGATGCGCATGGCGCTCAGAGGCCCTTCGGCTTGCAATGCAATGCCCTCGAGCACGGTGGCCGGGGCGTCACCCGAGCGCACCGACAAGCGCGGTACCTTCAGGCTGCCATTCAGTTCGGGCCATGGGGTCTTGGCCGTCGCGCTGCCTGCATCGGCCGCGCTGGCGGGCGCAGGGAACCCCAGGGCGCCAAGACCACCCGTCCACTGCCATTGGCTGCTCAGGCTGCCTTCGACGCTCAGTGCTTCTTGCCCAGCGAGTGCGGTCTGGATCTGCGGACCAACCCAGGGCAGTTTCTGCAGGCCACGCACCCAGGCGAGCACGCGCTCCGCGCTGTCCAGTTGCAGGTCGATGCGGCCCTGGCCCTTGGCATGCGCGGCCAGCCCTTTTACATTGAGCCGGGTGCCCGGCAAGGCCAGGTCCAGCTGCCCGTCGTAGCTCATCTGGGCGGTGTCCAGCTGCCCCTGGGCATTCAGCCGCGCACCGGCCATGGTGATCTGGGCCTCCTGGACATCCAGCAGTCCGGCGCCGGCAGAGGCGGCGCCCGAGGCCGCAGGCATGGGTTGCCACAGGGCTTGCAGTTTCACTTCGCTCAGCTGCAGGCCTGTGAGTGCCGCCCCCTTGGGTTGCTGTGCAGACGGCTGGATGCGCGCCTGCAGCGCCACCGCATCGGGCGAGCGGTCGGTGGGCGCCGCGCGAGCCGTGAGACTGCTGTCCAGTGCACCTTTGGCCAGTTCGCTCCAAAGCAGGGCAGGGCGAATGCCTGAGGCCTTGATCTCGCCCTGCCAGTCGCGCACGGCGGTGGTGTCATTGGCCGTTTCGAGGCGGAATTGGCCTTGCCCTTGCAGCTCGCCGCCGCCGAGCTTTGCGACCAGCTGGGCAATCGTCCACTGGTCACCGCGTTGTTCCACCTCGGCCTGCAGCGATCGCAGGGGCAGACCCTTTTGGTCTGCCGGGCCCACCAACCGGTTGTCGAGCTGAATGGTGGCACGCCAGGCATCCCCCTCGGGCTGCGCTTTGAGCTGCCCGCTGAGGTCGGAGGCCGGTGCATCGGGCCACAGGGCGGCGAGGTTGAGGGCGCGGGCCGTGGCCTCGGCGGTGACCACGGGCTGTGAGGCCCAGGGCGACACGCGGGCCTTCAGGGTCAGCTGGCTGGGCTCGGCGCCCGCCGTCTGGGGTGTGCCTTCGGCTTCGGCCGTCACGTCGAGCGCGGCCTCGGGGCCGGCCAGGGTGCCGCTGGCCTTTGCCTGGGCGGTCAACACCACCAGCGGGCCATCCGGAATCTGGGTGGACACATCGCCCTGCAGGTCCAGGCTCAGCGGCATGGGCGCCTGGCCTTCCAGTTTCAACTGGCCTTTGTAGCGACCATCGGCCATTTGCAGCGAATCCAGCCTGAGCTGGTGGGTGGTGGCCAGGGGGTCGATCCCGTCGGCGCCGGGGGTGGCATCGCTGCTCAATGCCGGGCCGTATTGGTAGCGTCCACCGATGTTCGACAGCGACAAGGCGCTGTTGCCGCTCAATTCGAATGCGCCCAAGGCAAAGTCCAGGCTCACCGCAAGGGGCAAGGTGAGGGATTCCATGGGCTCGGTGGGCGTGGGTGCACGTTGGTCCCGCACCTTCAGCGTGTCCATCTTCAGCGCCGGGAGGTGAACGCCCCGCCCCATGAGGGCATCGATCCAGAGGTCGTCGTTCCAGACCAGCGTGACCCCACGGGCTTGCACGTCCAGTTCGCCTTGTGTCCAGCCCAGGGAGGCGATGGTGCCCCCGCCGCGCAGGCTGCCTTCGGCGCCTTCGACCTGGAGTGTTCCCAGGCCTTCTTCGGCGGGGCGCCCCGCCATCCAGTCCTGGGCCCAACCCAGCGTCTGGGCGAGGGAGCCTTGCGTGCCTGCCCATATCCACAATGCCACGGCGCAAGCCAGCAGCAGGGCCACCAGGGCTCCCGGTATCCACACGGCCAGCCAGCCCAGGCGGCGCAACACGGTGCGCGAAGTGCCGGGGGCGTGGGCGCGGCTGGGTTCAGGCGCGGAGACGGTCGAAGAATCGGTGGGTTTGGTCATCAAAAGCTGAAACCCACGTTGAGGTGGATGCGGAATTTTTTGGAATCCAGGCCATAGGCCAGGTCCAGCTGCAGCGGGCCCACCGGGCTGTTGTAGCGCACCCCGGCGCCCACGCCGACCTTGGCCTGCAGGTCGGAAGGATCATCGGCCACCGCCCCTGCGTCTGCGAACACCACACTTTCCCATTCGGTGCGAACTCCCTCGCTCCAGATCGGGCGTTGCCATTCAAAGCTCGCCACAGCGAGGTATCGGCCGGCGGTGACACTGCCGTCGGACTCTTCCACACCGATGTCGCGCAAGCCGTAGCCGCGCACCGTGGTGTCGCCGCCGGTGAGATACAGCAAGGTGTCGGGAATCTTGGCCGAGCTGTTGGCCGTCACCGCGCCGCCTTGAAGCCGCAGGGCCAGCCGCCCATTGCGACTGCGTGTGTCGACCGGCCGGTCTTCGCCCCGGGTCAGGCCCGCCAGCAGGTCTTCCCGCACGACGCCTCCGAGAGGCCAGTAACCCAGCCAGCGGACCTGGGTCATGACGAAAGGTTTGCGCTCGGTGCCCAGCGTGGTGCCCAGGCCCAGCGTGAGGCCCAGGCCGTAGCCGCGATCCGGGAAGGGCACGTTGTCAAAGCGCCGCCAGGTCCAGCCGTAGTTGATCGACAGAGCGGCTTCATTGCCATCGGACGACGCCAGCTCAGACTCGGTGTTGACGGTGCGTGCGCGGTCGTATTGCAGGAAGTAGCGCCGGTCCAGTTCGGCGCTTTCCTGGGATTTGCCCGCGCTCAGCCGCAGGCTGGAGGTGGTGGTGTCGTCGTCGATCTGCCGTGCCAGTTTGCCGCCGGCCAACCAATGCCAGCCGTCTTCTTCAATCGGGGCGTTCAAGTCAGAGATCAGCAACTGGTCGTTTGTCTCAAGCTGGAGCTTGCTGTGGGCGCGCCAGCCGATCAGGGGCAGTTGCAGATGCGTGTGTTCCAGCGAAACGCGTGGGCCGTTGTTGGTACTGCCGCCCACGCCCAGTGTTACCTTCTGGGGCAGACTTTCCTTGACCTGCACCACCACCGGCGCCGCCGTGTCTTTTTCGGCACCTTCCTGATCCAGATCGACGTAGGCGAACACCGAGGTGTAGTAGCCACTGTCCGCAATTTTCTGCTGGGCGTCTTGCAGCTTGCTCAGGCTGTAATCGGCCCCGGGGTAGAGGCCTGCCAGCCGCACCAGCCGCTCAGCGCTGGTGGTGTCGTAGCGGTCCCCTCCCTCTACGCGAACCTCCCCCACCTGTACCGGCGCGCCCGAGTCCAGTTCGACATACCAGTTGGCTTCATTGTTCAGGGTGTCGATGTCACTCAGGCTGTTGAGGATGCGGCCCCGGGGGTAGCGTTCGGCGGTGAGCTCCCTCAGAGCTTCGGACTTCAACTGATCCCAGCGTGACTGTGTGAATTCGGTCCCAACCGCCTTTTGGCTGCTGCGCTCAATGGCTTCACGCTGGGGTTTGGCGACGTCCGCGCTCTGGATGTCCCCCGAGAAAAAAACCTTGGACGTGGCCACCCGGGTGCCCGGTCCGGGTTCGATGACGATGCGCACGTCGCCCAGCGGCGGCGCGGGTTCTTGACCGTCCTCAGCGCCTGGAACCCGGGTCAAACTGATGGTGGGGGAGAAATAGCCCTGGGTCCCCAGCAGGTCGCGCAGGTTGTCGGGGGCAGCCAGCAAGAGCCGGTCCAGTTCGCTGCTGTCGAGATCGCTCAGCGTGCGAAACCGCTGCAGGTCGATATGGCGCAAGACAAACGGCTTGAGCGTGTCATCGGTTTCCAGTGTGATGCCGAACCGGGGAGGGGACGGCGCGTCGACCGAAGCTTCGTCCGTTGCGGGCTTTTGCGCCGGCGTGTCTGCCGCAGGTGAGGGTGCCGCAGGCGCGGGATCTGCCGCGCGTGTTGCATCGGCCTGCGCCCAGGCGCTCAGGGGCGACACGCAGGCCAGGAAACAAAAAAGCCGTGTGGTGGAAGCCACACGGCGCAGGAAAGGAGGGTTCATGCAGGGCTTATTTTGAGAGCATTCTCATGGTGTCCTCCAGCCCCTTCAAAGTCAACGGAAACATGCGCTGTCCGATGAGTTGCTGGATGACACTGATACTCTGTCGATACTGCCATACCCCCTGAGGTTCCGGGTTGATCCATGCAAATTTGGGAAAAGCGTGTGTCAGGCGTTGTAACCACTCGGCCCCGGCCTCTTCGTTGTTGTATTCCACGCTGCCGCCGGGCTGCAGGATTTCATAGGGGCTCATGGTCGCGTCGCCCACAAAAATCAGCTTGTAGTCCTTGTTGTACTTGCGGATGATGTCCCAGGTGGGAAACTTTTCGGCGAAGCGGCGCTTGTTGTTCTTCCACATGTAATCGTAGACACAGTTGTGGAAATAGTAGAACTCCAGGTGCTTGAACTCGCTCTTCACCGCTGAAAACAGCTCTTCCACTCGCTGGATGTGCTCGTCCATGGTGCCGCCCACGTCCATCAGCAACAAGACCTTCACGTTGTTGTGCCGCTCCGGGATCATCTTGATGTCCAGCCAGCCAGCGTTGGCGGCCGTGGACCGGATGGTGTCGGGCAGGTCCAGCTCGAGCTCGTTGCCCTGGCGCGCAAACTTGCGCAGGCGCCGCAGGGCCACCTTGATGTTGCGCGTGCCCAGCTCCTGGGTGTCGTCGTAGTCGCGGTAGGCGCGCTGGTCCCACACCTTGACCGCCGATTTGTTGCCACCCTTGCCACCGATGCGGATGCCTTGAGGGTTTTTGCCGCCGTGTCCAAAGGGCGAAGTGCCGCCGGTGCCGATCCACTTGGAGCCGCCCTCGTGGCGCTCCTTCTGTTCTTCCAGCCGCTTTTTCAGCGTCTCCATCAGCTCGTCCCAGTCCATCTTGGGGGCGTTGGCGATCTGCTCGTCCGAAAGAATGCGCTCCATCTCCTGGCGCAGCCAGTCGGCGGGGATGGGCTTGGTGAAGTCTGCGACCATCTCCACGCCCTTGAAATAGGCAGCGAAGGCGCGGTCGAATTTGTCGAAGTGCTTCTCGTCTTTCACCAGCGCCGTGCGGGCCAGAAAGTAGAAGTCGTCCATGGTGCAGGCATCGGGATTGGTGGGCCCGACCACGTCGGCCTTCAACGCCTCCAGCAGCGTGAGGTATTCCTTGACCGAGACCGGCAGCTTGGCCGCGCGCAGGGTGTAGAAGAAGTCAATCAGCATGGTCTGCCTTTCCTACCCTCTCAGGCGGTCGAGGGGCTTGCCTGGCGCGCACCCAGGATCCGGCTTGGCCGGTCCGTTGGTGCGGCCCCCTTGAGGGGGTGACGCGAAGCGGCGCGGGGGAGGGCCATTTCAGCGATTCCGCTGGTTCATGAACACCAGCTTTTCAAACAGCGTCGTGTCCTGCTCGTTTTTCAGCAGCGCGCCCACCAGCGGCGGGATGCTGACCTTGCTGTCGGCGTTTTGCAGCGCTTCGAGCGGGATGTCTTCGGCCATGAGCAGCTTGAGCCAGTCGAGCAGCTCGCTGGTGCTGGGTTTCTTCTTCAGACCGGGCAGGCCGCGCACGTCGTAGAAGGTTTTCATGGCGACCTTGAGCAGGTCTTGCTTGAGGCCGGGGAAGTGCACATCCACAATTTTCTGCATGGTTTCCGCTTCGGGAAACTTGATGTAGTGG
>JBFHEQ010000079.1:0-9966 GCA_041584075.1 Hydrogenophaga sp. | reverse complement strand
GGCCTATCAACCGGTCTGGAACCGGCGCCGCCGGCTTGCCGCCGTCCGCCTCCTGGTGCATCCGGTCCGGCCGGATGCGGTGGACGCCGCCCATGTGATGCAAACCCTGGGGGAAGATTGGCCCGCCGGCGCGCCCTTGCTTATCGTCTCTTTCCAGTCGCCAGGGTTGCAATGGCAGGCCACCCGGTGCCCGCCAGTGCACCACACCTGGATCGAACTGGGGCCTGAGCCCTTCACCGAACCAGGGCAACTGGCGGCTCTGGCTGTGGCGGTCCGCGGTGGGGTCCAGTTGTTGCGAAGAATGCCCTTGACCGACATGCAGGGTGAAGTGATCGCCCCACTGGGGGTGCGCAGTCTGTTGCTGCCCAATGCCACCGAGGCGCTGGAGGCTTTGCAATCGCACGCAGCCAACGGCGGCCCGGTCCCTGGGCGGAGCAGCCCCATCCTGGCCGGTCAACTGTATGAAGGCATTGGCGGTCGGGCCCTGGTCGATCATTGCCTTGATGCGGCGGGCGCCTGGGGTGTGGCCGGCTGGCCCGAAGACGATGTGCTGCATGCGTGGCGCGACAAGCCCGTGGGCTGCGATGCAGCCACCATCCTTCAATGCCGGCAGGCCATCCAGAACGATTGTTCGCTGGAGCAACTGGAGCGCGTCGTGCGCCTGGACCCGGTGCTGGTCTACCGTTTGCTGGCCCTGGTCAATTCTGCCGCGATGGGCCTGCGTCGCGAGATCGATTCGCTGCGTCACGCCATCATGATGCTGGGCCTCACGGCACTGGGGCAATGGCTCAGCGAGCAGCTACACGGCAGCGAAACCGACAACGCCCTGCACCCGGTGCGGTTCGCGCAAGTGATGCGCTCGCGCCTGGCACAACACCTGCTCGATGCGGGCTCCGATGAAGACCTGCGTGCCGAGGTGTATTTCACATCGCTGCTGAGCCAGATGGACCGCCTGTTGCACGAACCCCTAGGGCCGGTGCTGCACAAGGTTCCGTTGCCTGGCCGAACCTTGGACGCCCTGCTGCGCCAGGACGGTCCTTACCACGGCCTGTTGGCGGTGTCCCGAGCCCAAAGCACCATCGAGCAGCTTCGCCATCTGCCGGCTCTCTGCGTTGAACACGAGATTTCCCTGGAGCAGGCCAACCGCGCGTTGTTGCGCATGTTGTCTACCAGCCGGGATGCCGAGCCCGTCCCTGTCTCCCACCGCCGTTGAGGGGCTGCGCTCAGGCGCCTCATTGGGCGCTACCATCGCGCCATGTCAGACACAACCCACCTCACCGCTTCCATTCCGCAGCGCCCGCCCGCCGTGCCCCACCACACCAGCGCACTGGTGCTGTTCTCTGGCGGTCAGGATTCCACCACCTGTCTGGCCCAGGCGCTGGCGCGTTATCCCCGTGTTGAAACCCTGGGCTTCGACTACGGCCAGCGTCACAGCGTGGAGATGACTGCCCGGCTCGAGGTGCTGGGCGAATTGAGGGGCCGTTTCCCCGAGTGGTCCACCCGTTTGGGCGAAGACCATGTGCTGGATCTCGCCGTGCTGGGCAAGGTCAGCGAGACTTCCTTGACCCGCGACATGGCCTTCCAGATGGAGACCAGTGGACTGCCCAACACCTTCGTACCTGGCCGCAATCTGCTGTTCCTGACGCTGGCGGCCGCCCTGGCCTACCGGCGCGGCATCCAGGTCATCGTCACCGGCGTCTGCGAAACCGACTTTTCGGGTTACCCCGATTGCCGAGACGACACCATGAAGGCCTTGCAGGTGGCGCTGTCGCTGGGCATGGACCACCGCTTCCTCATCGAAACGCCCATTATGTGGATCGACAAAGCCGCCACCTGGCGACTCGCTCACGATCTGGGCGCCTCATCTGGCGTAGAAGGCGGCGGGCAACAGCTGGTGGACCTGATCGTGGAACACACGCACACCTGCTACCTGGGTGACCGCGAACACCGGCACGACTGGGGCTATGGCTGCGGCAGCTGCCCCGCCTGTGAGTTGCGGGCGCGGGGCTGGGGGGGGTTCATCGGGGCTTGAGAGCGCGACAGGCGGCCGAAGTGGCCCATGCGTGCACCCATGCACGCAATGGGCTCAGCGGGCGCTGGCCACCTCGATCACCAGCTTTCCGATGTGCGCCTTGGTCTCGAACAGGGTTTGTGCTTCCCGAATCTGCTCAAGCGGGAAGGTCTGGGCGACCAGTGGCTGGATCTGACCCGATTCAATGCGCCGAACCAGATTGGCAAACACGGATTCACCCAACACGGTGCAACCAAAAAGACTGAGGTCTTTGAGGTACAGCGTGCGCACATCGAGCTCCACCAAGGGGCCACCGATGGCGCCCGCCACGGCGTAACGGCCAAAAGGCTTGAGCACCTCCAGCAAGCTGGGCCATGCGGCGCCAGCGACGAGATCGATCACCACATCCACGCTGTTTTTCCCCAGCGCCTGCACCAGGTCTTGTTGGCGGTCCAGGGTCTGGGTCGCACCGAGGGCCTGCAAGGCCTCGGCCTTGGACGGGGAGGTCACGGCGATGACGTTTGCGCCCCGGGCCTTGGCCAGCTGAATGGCCGCAGAACCCACGCCGCCCGACGCGCCGGTGATCAACACCGTGTCGGAGGCGCCCACGTTCGCCCGGGTCAACATGTTTTCGGCGGTGGAGTAGGAGCAAGGAAACGAAGCCAGTTCCACATCGCTCAGCGGGCTGTCGATGGCGTGTGCATGCCGCGCGGCCACCACGGTGTATTCGGCGAAACCACCGTCGCATTCGGAGCCAAAGTACCAGGGCTGCGCCAGCGCCTGACCGTTGGCTTCCTGCAGGCAGGGCTCGATCAACACCCGCTTGTGCAACAGGTTGGCGTCCACCTGTGTGCCCACAGCCACCACGGTGCCACAAACATCCGCACCCTGGATGCGCGGGAAATCAAGGCCTTTGCCGCTCCATGTGGCATCGCTGCTGTCGCCTTCGGTTTTGGAGTACCAGCCGATGCGGGTGTTGAGGTCGGTGTTGTTCACGCCGGCGGCGCTCACCTTGATCAGCACATCGCGTGGTCCAGGGGTGGGTACAGGAAGGCTGTCGTTGAGCGTGAGTTGCTCCAGGCCACCATGGCCGGTGAGCAACATGCCTTTCATATAGGCGGGAATCGGGTTCATGGGGGGCTTTGCGGGGTGCCTTGCTGCAGCGGATCCATCCGCTTGCGTTGCCGAGGCATGTGTACATGCAGGGTGTTGAACGATGAGCGTACCGCACTCCACAAACCCCCCGCCAGCCAGGGGCTCAGATCGCCCGCTGGTTCACCCGTTTGCTCAGCGCCTCAGCACTTTCCTTGCGCTCGCTGTAGCGGTCCACCAGGTAGGGCGCCACATCCCGCGTCAGCAGGGTGAACTTCACCAGCTCTTCCATCACGTCCACGACGCGATCGTGGTAAGCCGAAGGCTTCATGCGGCCGTCTTCTTCAAACTCCAGAAACGCCTTGGCGATCGAGCTCTGGTTGGGGATGGTGAGCATGCGCATCCAGCGGCCCAGGATGCGCATCTGGTTCACCGCATTGAACGACTGAGAGCCGCCACTCACTTCCATCACGGCCAGCGTTTTGCCCTGGGTGGGGCGCACGGCGCCCACGCTGAGCGGAATCCAGTCGATCTGGCTTTTCAGAATACCGGTCATGGCGCCGTGGCGCTCGGGCGAGGTCCAGACCATGCCCTCGCTCCACGCGGCGAGCTCGCGCAGTTCTGCCACCTTGGTGTGGCTGTCG
This sequence comes from Hydrogenophaga sp., assembly GCA_041584075.1. Classification (GTDB taxonomy): domain Bacteria; phylum Pseudomonadota; class Gammaproteobacteria; order Burkholderiales; family Burkholderiaceae_C; genus Hydrogenophaga. The sequence goes on along the minus strand of JBFHEQ010000079.1, from coordinate 6,219 downwards.
GGCGCTGCATCGGGTTGGGGCAAGCCGGCGGGGTCGAAGACGCGCGTCTCTGCGCCCATGGCCTGCAGCAGGCGGGAGGCCTCCAGCGTGAGCAGCTTGCTGTAGGAGCGTTCGCGCAGCGAGCCGTAGAGCAGGAGGATGCGGGGGGCGTGGGCAGCCGGCGTTGCCGGGCGCAGTTGTTCGGGCGCGGGCCGCTGAAAGCTGGCGGTGTCCAAGGGTGAAGCGTCGAGCAAGGATTCAAGCATCGTGCGCCTTTTCGGGCACCACGACTTCGCCATCTTCCTTGGTGAAACCGCCTTGTTGGGCATTGGGCAGGAGCTCCAGCACCATCTCGGAAGGCCGGCAAAGCCGGGCGCCTATGGGGGTGACCACCACCGGCCGGTTCATGAGAATGGGGTGGGCTTCGATCTGGGCGATGAGTTGATCGTCGGTCCAGTGTGCCGCGCCCAGGCCCAGCTCGTCGTAGGGCGTGCCCTTCTGGCGCAGCAGGTCGCGAACGGGCATGTCCAGCTGTTTCACGAGCGCTTGCAGCTGCTGCGCATTGAGCGGTGTTTTCAGGTACTCCACGACCTGCGGCTCGGCGCCGCTGTTGCGGATCATGGCGAGCACATTGCGCGAGGTGCCGCATTGGGGGTTGTGGTAAATCGTGATCGTCTGGTCGGTCATGGGAAGAGGACTCCTGAAAGTGGCGTGAAGAGAAGGAGGAGATCGGAAGCGGAAAGTGGGAAGAGGAGAGGGAGGCAAACAATGGCTTTGCGGCGCAAGACGTGCTCGATCAGGTCGAGCCCAACGCACAGGCTTCACCCCGGCAGCAGTTGGCCGCCAGGTAGGCTATGAGCTCGTTCATGGAGGCGTAAGCCGCGCTGTAGCGCACCTGCCGGCCCTCGGGATGGCGCATCAGAAGCCCGGCGGCGGTGAGTTCTTTCAGGTGGAAGGTGAGTCCCGAGGGCGCCAGCGCCAGCTGGTCGGCGATGGCGCCAGCCGACATGCCTTCTGGGCCAGCCTGCACCAGCAGCCGGAATACGGCCAGCCGGGCTTCATGGGCCAGCGCACTCAGGGCTGAGACAGCTTGGTGGGGTTGCATGCCTGAATTATTTCATTAATTCATTAAATAACAAAATGATGGTGATGAACAGTGTGCGCCACAGTCACAATGCCATCAAAATTCCCCTGTTCTCCCCATCCCGAACACACCCATGCAAGTCGACACGCTGCGTGCCCACATCGAGGCCCTCGAAATGGAACTGCACCACCCGGGTGCGCCCTGTACCCGGGCGCGCCTGGAGCAATTGCTGCATCCTGATTTCCACGAGGTTGGCCGATCGGGCAACCCCTACGACAGGTCCACCGTGATCAACTACCTGGCGTCGGTCACGCAGGCCCCGGCGGTGGTGTCGGGGTGTTTTGCCTTGATGCCGCTGAGCGAAACCTGCGTGTTGTTGACGTTCCAGTCGAGCCAGACCGCGGCCGACTCTGCTTCAGCGCCTTTGCACACCCACCGTTCTTCCCTCTGGTGCCAAGGGCCTGCGGGCTGGCAGCTGATGTACCACCAGGGGACGCCCGCCGCGCCCGCTACGGTCAAACCGCTTCGCTGAACAGACTGTTCACGGCGTTTTCGCCGCTGCCGCCGATTTGCTCATACAGCTGCTGTGCCAGCTTGGCGATTTCGGTGTTGAAACCGCTGCTGCTTTCGCCGCCGGTCTGGGCTTCGCTCAGGTCTTCCAGGGCGCCGGCGAGGCGCTCCATCTCGGACACCGTGCCGTCTTCGTTGGTGTCCAGTTCGTCGTAGGTGGTGGAGCTGCTGCTCTCTGATGCCCCACCCACCCCTCCGGCGCCGCCAGGTCCGCCGCCGGGCGGTGGGCCACCCGCGCCCTGGGGTCCTTCTGGCCGGCCGGCCTCGAACTCCGACATCGAGAGATTGCCGTCACCATCGCTGTCCAGCGCGGCCAGCTTTTCGGTCATGTCTTCGCCGGTCTGGCTGGACATCGCTTCGGTGAGGGTCGTCAACTCGTCGGCGTCCAGCGAGCCGTCGCTGTTGACGTCGGCTGTGTTGAACAGGGCTTCGCCCGGCCCGCCGCTGCTGCTCGTGCTGCTGCCGCGCGATTGCGCAAATTCCATGGTCGTGGGCGGCGCAGGCATATAGCTCTTCATGCCTTCACCCAGCTCATCGCTGGACAGGCTGCCGTCGCCGTTGCTGTCCATCTTGCCCATCAGCTCGCCGGCATCCCCCATCTGGGCACCGGTGGTCTCGCTGATCTTGCTGAGCATGGTGCTCAGCTCCGATTTGTCGACGCCGCCACTGCCATCGGCGTCGGTCTTGTTGAACATCTTGGCTTGATGTTGGTTGCGTGTGCTGCTGGCCGCCGCCCAGGCATTGCTGGAGCCGCTGATGCCGCTGATGCTGCTCATGGTCTGTTTCCTTTCAGGAAGGTGGTTGATTGCCACCCACCAGACGGTGTCCTCGGGCAGCAAGTCCATTGTTGGTCGCCTGTGTATGCCCAGCTTTTCTGCTCTGTATCAAGGTCGATACACAAGGTCCTGCAAGGCGCAGGAATGGCTGTGGTTTCCCCCTCATCTCTTGCGGCTTGGCCGCGTCGAGCTTTCATAAACTGCATTCGAGGCGCGTTGCCTTCCTCCCAGGCGCAGCCTTTCAGTCTCACAAAGAACCACCCCGATGAACCCACGGACCTCCATCCTGTTGGTCGACGATGACCAGGACATCACCGAGCTGCTGAGCGCCTACCTGGCCCGCTTTCAGTTCGACGTGCACTGTGCGCACGATGGCGCGTCGATGTGGGAACAGCTGGAGAAGCATGCGGTGGACCTGGTCGTGCTCGACGTGATGTTGCCTGGCACCGATGGGCTCAGCCTGGCCAGAGACATCCGCTCAAAGTCGCGCCTTCCGGTCATCATGCTCACCGCGCGTGTGAGCACACTGGACCGCGTGCTGGGCCTGGAAATCGGTGCCGACGACTACATGGGCAAACCGTTTGAACCCCGCGAACTGGTGGCGCGCATCCAGTCGGTCTTGCGCCGTGCACAGGGGGCCGCAGAGCTGCCCACCACTCTGGCTTCCAGCGAAGTGGTGTGTTTCGATGGGTGGGAACTGCATCGGGAAGAACGCACCGTGGTTTCTCCCACGGGGCTGGTTGCGGCCTTGTCCAACGCCGAGTTCCGTCTGCTCAATACATTCCTGCAAAAACCCCGTCGCCTGCTCAGCCGCGACCAGCTCATGGAGCACGCCCGCGGCCGGGCCATGGACGCTTTTGAGCGCAGCATCGACCTGCTGGTCTCGCGCCTGCGCCACAAGCTGGGAGACCCAAGCAGCGAGTGTTCCCTGATCAAGACCGTGCGCGGCGCGGGCTACATGTTCAACGCCCAGTCGGTGCAGGCCAGAGTGGGGTGGCGAGCATGACCGCGCTGGTTCAACGCCTGCACCTGGGCTGGCGGCGCTTCTGGCCCGACACGCTGTTCGCGCGCCTGGCCCTCTTGCTGGTGGTGGTGGCGATTGCCAGCCATGTCATGGCGCTTGCGCTGATGTTTGAGCTGCGTCCCGAGTTTCCACCGCAGCCCCCGTTGTCATCGGGCACGCCCGTGCGGCCCCCGCCCCCCCACCAGCCACCTTTGCATGGACTGGTGCTGGACATCGCTGTGCGCCTGGGTGCTGTGATTCTCGCAGCCTGGGTGGGTGCGCGCTGGCTTTCGGCCCCGCTGCGGCGATTGGCCAGCGCCACCCAGGCCATGGCAGCCAACATCCGTACCGAGCCGCTGGCGCTCATGGGCACGAGGGAATGCCGCGAAGCGGGTGCCGTGATCAACCAGTTGCAGCACCACATCCTGACCCAGCTCGACGAGCGCGACCAGTTTGTGGCAGCGGTCTCCCACGACCTGCGCACACCGCTCACACGACTGGCGCTGCGGGTGGAGTCGCTCACCGACCAAGCCGATCGCGAGTGTTTTGGCCAGGACATCCGGGAGATGGACCACATGATCCGCTCCACGCTGGACTACCTGTGTGGCACCGCTGACGCTGAACCTTTGGTCTTGCTGGACCTGGGCTCCCTGGTCGACAGTGTCGTGGCCGACCGGCAAGACATGGGCCAGCCGGTCACCCGGTTCGGCGGCGCTGATGCAGACGTGGGCAAGCCGTCCATTCGCCTGATGGCGCAGCTGTCGGCCATGCGCCGGGGGATCAATAACCTGATCGACAACGCCGTGTTCTATGGCGGTGGCGCCGAGGTGGGCGTGATCGACAACGGCCCCGATGTGCGTGTGTTTGTGCTGGACCGCGGCCCGGGCATCCCCGAAGAGGCCATGGACCAGGTGGTGCGCCCGTTTGTGCGCCTGGAGGGCTCACGCAACCGTCACACCGGCGGTGTGGGCCTGGGCCTGGCGGCGGTGAGCGACATGGCGCGCCGCCATGGTGGTACCTTGCTGCTCAGCAACCGCCCCGAGTCAGGTGGACTGCAGGCTGAGCTGGTCTTTCCCCGGTAAAACCGTTCACCGTCAAGCCGCGTTCAGCCGGTAGGCCGCTGGCCCTTGTTCATCACTTTCCAGTGTCCACTGCTTTTCATGGAATGCGGCTACGGCAGGGCGGTGGGCGATCGACACCAGCGCACCGTTCGACGCCCGCACCATCTCGCGCAAACGCCCATACAAGGTGGCTTCAGCCGTCTCGTCCAGCGCGCTCGTGGCCTCGTCCACAAACAACCAGCGCGGCTTCTTGAGGAAAGCGCGCGCCATGGCCAGGCGTTGCTGCTCTCCGCCCGAGAGCTTCTGGCCCCAGGTATCGGGCGTGTCCAGCTGGTCTACCAGGTGGGGCAGGAGGGCGTCTTGCAAGGCTTTGCGCAAGTCGTCGTCTGAGTAAACGCCGGGCAGTTGCGGATACGCCAGCGCGTTGCGCAAGGGCCCGTTGGGGAAATAGGGCTTCTGGGGCAGGAACATGCCGCGCTCGGTGAAGTCGGCCGGCAGCGTGATCTGGCTGCGGCTCCAGGGCCAGATGCCCGCCAGGGCGCGGAACAGGGTCGACTTGCCACTGCCAGAGGGGCCTTTGACCAGCAAGCTGTCGCCCGCTTCCACCCGCAGTCCTTGCGCTTCCATCAGCGCCCGCCCGCCGGGCAGGAACAGATCCACCTGTGCCAGGTCCAGGCAGTCTTCATCGCCCACCCGAGGGGTGTCTCGTTGCTGGGCTTGCAACGCCTGAAAGCTCGCTTCGAAGCTGGTCAGTCGATCGGTGGTCGCCCGCCATTCGGCCAGGCTGCTGTAGTTGTCCACAAACCAGGCCAGAGAATCCTGCACCCGTCCGAACGCCGAGGCCACCTGCATCAATTGGCCGAGCTGGATCGCGCCACTGAAAAAACGTGGCGCTGCGACGATGAACGGGAACACCACGGCGGCTTGCCCAAAGCCGTTGGTGAACCAGATCAGGCGTTTTTGTGCGCGAATGAGCGTGAGGTAGTTGCCCAGCACATCACGGAACCGACCGCCGAGCTGCTGGCGTTCCACAGGTTCGCCCTTGTCCAGCGCAATGGACTCGCTGTACTCGCGCACACGGATCAAGTGGTGGCGAAAATCGGCCTCCAGCCGCTGCTGTTTGAAGTTGAGCGCGATCTGCGGGCGACCGATGTAGTGGGTGATGACACTGCCCACCAGGCAATACAAAACCGCCATCCAGACCATGAAGCCAGGGATGTTGTAGCTCTCGCCCTGGAAGCTGAAACCAAAATCCCCCGAGAGCGACCAGAGAATGCCCACAAAGCTGACCAGGGTCACCACGGCGTTGAGCAGGCCCATGCTCAGACCCACGGTGTAGCTGGTGAACAGGTTGGCATCTTCCGCGATGCGCTGATCGGGGTTGTCGGGCGGCGCGTCTTCGCTTTTGGAAAACCGCGCCAGTTCCAGTTGGTAGAAGGCCTTGTTGGCCAGCCAGCGGGTCATGTAGTGCTGAGTCAGCCAGTCGCGCCAGCGCATTTGCAGCAACTGGGTGAGGTAGAAGCGGTACACCGCGATCACGATGAAGGCAAACGCCAGGTAGGTGAAGCGCCCGAGCTGCTCCCAGAACACCGGCTGGTCCTTGTTCTGCAGCGCATCGTAGAACACCCGGTTCCAGTCGTTGATCTGCACCAGCATGTAGACCCCCGCCAGGTTGAGGGCAATGATGGCGGCCAGCAATCCACGGGCCTTCCACTTTTGATCGGACTGGAAATAGGGCAGCGCGAG
>JBFHEQ010000078.1:0-9974 GCA_041584075.1 Hydrogenophaga sp. | reverse complement strand
GAGCAGGCAGCCGTGGACCAGGTGAATCCACAAGAATCCCTGCGGCAAGGCGCGGCACTGCTCGCTTCCATGTCAAAAGACCGGCGTGCCGTCCTGGACGAGTTCGTTGTGGTGACCCAATCCGCTGAAGCCATCACGCAGATGTCTGTGAACACCGCGTTGGCCGGTGCATCAAGGCGCGATCAGCGTGAACCTTGGCGGACCAGGCGTGTCGGCAGATGAGCTCAGGGCATCGCTGGATGCGAAACGCCAGCAGATGTTGAAGGCTTTTACGGGGTATGCGCTCGCGCGCTATGCAAAAGTGTACGAAACGCTGTCCATGGAGCAGCTTCGTCAGTACGTTGAGTTTTTACGCTCTGAGCCGAGCAAGCACTACAACGACGCGAGCATCCGGGCGTTCGGCGAAGCCCTTGTTGAATCCTCGCGGGAATTTGGTCAGCGACTGCCCGGAGCGAGAGATCAGTCAAACACCTGACAACGGTGTGGGGTCTGCACACTTTGCTGCTTGTGCTGGGCGTCCAGCACAAGCAGCAAAAGAACGGGCCGCAGGCTGCGGTGCAGGTCAAGGGGTTTACACAAAGAAGCTTGACAAATTTCGTTATAAATCAAAGCTTTGACTTTGAAAGTTGATCCAAAGCACAAGGATTGATCAGCCGCAAGAATCGGCAGTTGTTGGTCACCATGCCATGCGCCGTGACCTCACGCGAAAGCGGTCTTTGAGGACGCTTGTGGGTGCGTTTGACACGCGACGCCGTCAGCGACGATCGACACCACCCGACTGCCCACCACGAATCCACACTCGTTCCATTTTTCTCAAGCACAGTGCCCCCGCTCCTGATCCAAACTGTGTCGCCTTCGGAACGTCCTTGAACTCAAACGCCTTCTTCTCCTTCACCGCCATTGCCGCCGCCGCGCTGCTCACGGGCTGCGCCAGCAGTGGCTCGTCCACCGCAACAGTGAGCAACCCCTACAGCGCAACCGGCAGCAGCACCTTGGGCGAAGTCCAGGTGAACACCATGCGGGTGTTTGGCGACAGCTACTCGGACCCCGACTACACCAGCTACCTCGGGTCCATCAACTGGTCAGAGCAATTGCAGGCCAATGGACTGGTGTCCGAGAACCTGAATTACGCCATCGGCGGGGCCCGGGCCAGCAGTGGCGAGGTGCGGTCTTTTGATCAACAAATCGACACCGCACTGAGTGGCACAGCCATTGCCGATGGCGATCTCACGGTGGTCTATCTCGGCCACAACGACATCGGTCGCACAGGCAGTCCTGACAATCTGGTCAACTCATCCGCAGACTACCTGACAGGCATCAACGAGCTCATTGCTGCAGGGGCCGCAGACGAGAACCGCCGGATTTTCGTCACCCAGATCCACGACTGGAGCCGCAACCCCGGTGTGGCCGACAGCACGGCAAGCCAGGTGACCACGTGGAATACGATGATTGCCGGCATCGCCAATACCCACGCCAACATCGTCGCAGTGGACATGTACACGGCATTCGAGCGCATTTTCACAACCCCGGAGGCCTATGGATTTGCCAATGTGACCACGGCCGACTCAAGCCGGGCCAGCATCGACACCCTGTACACCGACAGCACCCATTTCGGCAGTCTCGGCCAGGCCGTCATCTCCCGCGTTTACCAGCACTACCTCACCCGCGGGTGGGACTGGGCCAACAGCGTCAGCGCCGGCACCGACTCGGCAGCCCAACTCAGTGCAGACATCGATGCAGGCACGCTGGTGTTGGGCACATCTTTCGGAAATACTGCGGGGCAGACGCTCCAGCATGGCTTTAGACTGCTGCCTCTGGGCATCACGGAAAAAAATGCGCTGAGCCCTTCTTCGTCGCGCACCAGTCAGGTGTTTCGTCCTTTCAGCGAGCAAGCCGCATTTTCACAACAATCCGCCCCCTCAGGGCTGGCACTGGATTTTGGTCTGGGCTCCTCCGAAAAACCAGACGACGCCCGTATCGGGGTGGCGCTGTTCCAGTACCAGCAGTCCACAGACCTGGCATCCGCTCAAGATCACCAGTCCCGTCAATACACATCCAGCGCCCTTTCCGCGTATTGGCACCAGCCCTTGGCCGGCGGGATGTTCAGCGCTCAGGTGTCCCACCTGAACCTGGACTTCACCAACCAGTCCCAAGACGACCTCGTCAACCTGAATCTGGTCAACGAGAACACCGGTGACACCTTGTCCATGGTCAACAAGCTGCGCTATCCCATGCGCAGTGGCGGTCTCAGCTTCACCCCTTGGGTATCGCTGACCGGACAGACCCACAGCCTGGATGCGGCCCGGTTTTCTTCACTGTATACGTCCGACGTCAAGTACAGTTCTTCGCGCATGAATGAATGGCTCTCCGGTGTGGGTGTCGACATCCAGTCCAGTCCCATCTTTCTCAATGGGGGCGCCCAAGTTCAGTTCGGTGGCAGCCTGAACCACACATCCAGCCTTTACCGAGACGCCATCACCGTGTCCATGGAGGAGTCAAACACGGCGGGCTTCGTGCAAAGCGAGGTTTTCCAGTCAGAGAAAATCAACTCAACGCTGCTGAGCCTGCAAGCGAATGTCCTTTTGAACAAACAGGTTCGACTCAGCGCGACCTATGGCACCACATTGCAGGATGTCAAAGACACGTCCAGCGTTTCCGTTCTGGCCCACTTCCGCTATTGATCATTGGGCTCCCAACCGTTGCATGAAGGTGCTCTGCGCAGCGGGTGGTGAGGCGTCTGTTTCCTGCTCTTGTACCGTGCGCGCATACCTTTGGCGTCAGGGTTCGAGACAGCGACCTGCTATCCCACTTGCACAGCGCTGGCCACGGGTTCGGGTTGCGGCTCAACACGTTGCGAATCACTGGCATCGTGCATTGCTGTGGCGGCAACGAAAACCGTCAATGCGCTGTGAGCCTTCATCCATCTGTCCCCTGGTTGAATGGCTTTGATGAATTCATGCCCTGCTTGTCGGCACCTGGAGAGCGGTCACCCCAGACGACCGAACAGATCCCGCTCTGATCACGCCGTTGCGTTGACTGCGCTTTGGTTCAGCCTTCTTCTCGCGCCTCAATCAACAAGCTTCTGATGCGGGAACCCTTCACCTTGACCACCGCCCTCACCTTCAATGCTTGCTCCGTCTCCAGGCGCACCCGCTGGTGGTAATCCAACCCGTCGGTCTGGCCGGGGCTGTGGCTGGGGATGCGGCGATTCCATTGGCGCAGGCCATCAAATTCAACCGTCAGTTCGTGCCAGGGTTCTGCCTCTGCCGCTCTTGTCGAAGATGTCGGTGCACTGGGGACGTCGACCACCAGCGTCACGTCCACATCAAAGACCCGAGCTCGGGACAAGGCGCCAGGAACAGTGAGAACGGCCACCGAGGCGCTGCCCCCATCGGTTTTCCAGTGTTCGGTGGGGGAGTCTGTATGGGCGGATTTCGGGGGCATGGGCGCGGTTCTGGTGGGCAAGATGAACAAAGGCATCAAAACCGGCGTCAGGGCTGGTCACCTGGCGGCTTTCTGGGGCTCGGGATGCGCACCGACAACGTGGCTTTGTGCACCTCCTGGAGAAAGTAGGCCAGGCCAGTCACCATGGCCAAAGTGGCGCCGGTGAACAGCAGGCCAATGACCCACTTCAGGTCAAACTGCAGCAAGACCTCGACAAACAGCGAGCCGATCACGGTACAGACCAGCAAAGCAGCCAGGGTGCAGGCGGTGATGGCGGCGCTGGCGAGATAGCGGCGGCGCTCCAGGCTGTGCAATTCTTCGTTCTGGTTGTCGCTCAACTGGGCGCCTGGAGGCTGACTCAGCTCTGAGAGGCGGCGGCCGCGGTCGATGATGCGCGCCAGACGACCCGCCATCACGTTGAGCAGGCCGGCGATGCCGGTCAACAAAAAAGCTGGCGCGAGGGCAAGCTGGATGGCGTGACCGACGTCACCGATATTGACCACGGTGTTGAACATGAGGAAACAAAGGCTGAAGTGGAAACCATGCCGCACGGCAGCGACATGCTGTGTGCCCTCCAGCCCAGGTCATGGCGCCGCACATACAAGACCCCGGCACCCCATCTGGTGTCGGCGGCGTCGATGGGCAGCGCGTTCCCTGGTGGGAAGGCGGGCCACAAATGTATCAAAGCCTTGGAGTCGCCGCGCCCTCTTCTCACATCCCCATGGGGGCGGGTTCAGATATAGGCGTTGACCGGCTTGACATGGCGCATGTGCAACGACATGCCCAAAGCGGCCATGTGGTTGCTGTTGCGGCCCAGGATTTCCTCGGCCAACGGCAGGAATTCGGCTTCTTCGAAGCGGGCGTGCCCCTGGTACTCCCCGACCAGGCGGTGGAGTTCGCTCACGTCGAGGCGGGTGTCGTGCCCTTTGGCCACTTGCTTAAGGTCTTTTTCCAGCTGCTTCCACAGCTGCTCGATGGCGCGGTGTTCGATGGTGAGGCGCTGCGCCATGGCCTTGACCCGGGCCAGCTCTTCGCCAGGCTTTGCACTGGCGATCACGGCCGGAAACAGCTCGCGTTCTTCTTCCAGGTGGTGTTCAAAAATCGCTTCCCGGAAGAACTCCAGCGATTGTTCGGCGATGGCTCTTGCGCGGGCGGCAGGCTCCAGCAGGGACGGTAGCTCGTCCAGCGCCTGCAGGCGCTTGAGGATGCCGACGTGACAGTTGCTGAAATTTGCAACCGGTGTATCGGTCGTCTGGCTGGCTGCGGTTGACATGGTGGATCTCCTCTGGATCGCTGCGGGGGCATCGGAAGTGCCCTCAAACGCGCGCGATGCGGTGGTTCTGCAGTCTAGGGAACGTGGCCCATGGCGCCTTGATACAGGTCAAGAGTTGAGGGACGAGGCCCTCGCGCATCCACGCCTGAACGGAAAAAAGAGTCGGCGGCGTTGACACGCGGCCGACTCTTTTTGAGCGCCCGAAGACGCCTTGCGACCCTCTGCCTAACCTGCGCCAGGCGCACGTTGTGGGCCGTGGTTTTGCAGAGGGTCCCTTGGAGACGCGACAGAGGCCATCAGCAGGAGAATTCAATCTCCGGGCAGAGCGCTTAACGAGCCGAAACCTGTGCGTTGGCTGGGTTCTGCGCCAAGGCATTGCCGGAGGAGGCGTAACGCCCTGGGTACGCCTGGGCGAGCGTTTCGCCCGTTTCGCCGTTGATCACGATGTCGCCCGTGCGCTGGGCTTCAGCCAGCTCGGCCTTCACTTCAGCGCGGGTTTTGGTGGACATCGTTGCTGGGAACCGTGCTGGGTGCAGTTCAGCGACGGTCTGGCCGGTTTCACCGTTGACGATCACGGTGCCAGCCTGTTGGGCTGCGGCAAGTTCGGCCTTGACCTGGTCGCGGCTCAAGCCTTCGGAGGCGTAGGCAACGGGGTACAGGCTGGGGAAAACGTCTTTGGCCAGTGCACCGCTTTCGCCGTTGACCATCACGTTGCCGGTGCGCTGTGCTGCGGCGAGCTCGGCTTTGACCTGGTCACGGGTCAGACCGCCGTCAGCGGCGAAGGCGGAGCCCCAGGCCAAGGAAGTGACGGCGAGGACGATGGCGGAGATTTTTGCGGAGTTCATGGTGTGTGTCCTTTCGAGACAGAAGAAAACAAAGATGTGAATGAATGGCTGATGGATCGTGCCGGCCACCCGGCCGGTTGTCTTTTCGCTGCGATTGCGCTTCTTTTCGGTTTGTTTCGGAAGCGTTGTTTGCTGCGATGGATGAACTTTAAATCAGCGATCAATAAGGAAAAACCCTCATCGCAGCGACTCTGTGTTGCTGAATATGAAACAATGGAGATCTTGCAACCTGTATTGGCTACCCGATGGATCGATTGAGTTCAATGCGCGTGTTCCTGCGTGTGATCGACGAAGGCGGCTTCGCGGCTGCCGCGCGTGCCCTCGACATGTCACCTGCTGTGGTGACGCGCCTGGTGGCCGACCTGGAAGAACACCTGGGCACACGGCTCCTGCACCGAACGACCCGGCGCCAGTCGCTCACCGAAGCGGGCGAGCAGTATGTGGAACGGGTGCGCATGATCCTGCAGGATCTGGACGAGGCCCATGCCTTGGTGAGTTCCCAGACCCAGGAGTTGACCGGAACATTGCGCATACTGGCGCCGCCGGTGCTGGCGACCCACATTCTGTCGCCGCTGGTGGCGGGTTTTCGGCAGGCTTACCCGAATATCGTGCTGGACATCGAGGTGGCATCGCACCGGGAGCCACCCATTGAAGATTTTGACGTGACCCTTATGGGGGCTGACGCTACTTTTGATGGCAACGTGGTCGCCCGCAAAGTGATTTCCACCGAGGCCATCCTGGTGGCCTCGCCCGCCTACCTGGCCAAACGCGGGCCGCCCGACACGCCTGACGACCTGCTGCAACACGACTGCCTGCGCATGACGCCCACAGGCTTGCGCAACCGGCCGTGGCACCTGTTCCGGTCAGACGATGAATCGCAGGTGGCCGACGTGGATGTCAAGCCGGTTTTGTGGGTCAACCACACAGACACGCTGATGAGGGCAGCGATCGATGGCGCCGGCATCACGGCCACCACAGTGGAGCTGGCTGCGCCCTATCTGTACAGCGGCGCACTGCTGCGGGTATTGAGCCCATGGATCGCCAACCGTTACACACTGTACGCCGCCCTGCCCAGCCGAAAATTCATGCCGCAGCGCACCCGCGTTTTTCTGGATTACCTGATCGAGCAAACACGCAACAACGTGGCCAAGGCCTTGTCGGTTTGTGAAGGCGGTTGCTGATCTGCGGCTGAACTGGTCAAGCTCACACGTGGGTCAGTGAGCGGGCGCCTGGCCGCGCAGGCGCTGGACCGCGTTGAACACCGCCACCGCAGCCGCGCCGGCCAGCAGCCCAGCCACGCCGCCGGCCAGGTTGTTCAACAGGCCGCCGACCCAGCCCATGGTTTCAGTGAAATGCTCGACCGAATGGCCCAGCGCCGGGATGCCGTGCAACAAAATGCCGCCACCCACCAGGAACATGGCGGCTGTACCGACGACGGAGAGCGTCTTCATCAGCCAGGGCGCAAACACCAGAATGCCGCGACCAAAGGCCTGCTTCCAGCTGGCGGCCTGCTGTGTGAGGTACAGGCCTGCGTCGTCGAGTTTCACAATCGCACCCACCAGGCCATAGACACCGATGGTCATGATGGTGGAAATGCCCACCAGCACGGCGAGCTGGCGACCAAAACTCGCATCGGCCACGGTGCCCAGCGTGATCACGATGATCTCGGCGGAAAGGATGAAATCGGTGCGGATCGCGCCCTTGATCTTGTCCTTCTCAAACGCCACCAGATCCACCTCTTCGTCAGCAACCGCCTTCAAGTGCTCGGCATGGTGTGCGTCGTCCTCTTCCTTTTTGTGAAAAAAGGCGTGCAGCAGCTTTTCTGCACCTTCGAAGCAGAGGAACAGGCCCCCAGCCATGAGCAGCGGGGTGATGGCCCAGGGCGCCACAGCGCTGATGGCCAGGGCAGCTGGCACCAGAATGGCCTTGTTCAGCATGGATCCCTTGAACACGGCCCAGACCACCGGCAATTCGCGGTCGGCCTTCACGCCTGTGACCTGTTCCGCGTTCAGCGCCAGGTCGTCGCCCAGCACACCCGCGGTCTTCTTGGCCGCGATCTGCGTCATGGCGGCCACATCGTCGGCGGCGCTCATGCCCTGGCGGGCCGCGACTTTGGTCATGACGGCCACATCGTCCAGCAGCGTGGCGATGTCGTCAATCAGGGCGAGAAGGCTGGATGCCATCGGTTGCTTCTTTCGGGTGGTGGGTCAGGCGCGTTGCCAGACTAGCGGAAACAGTGGGTCGTCGAGCAGTGCGCCATCGGGCAGACGCTCGCCGAGACCGGGAAACGGTGGCGAGGTGCGCCAGGGGCGCAGCGCGTGACGGGCATCATCGCCCAAGTACCGCGCCGAGAATACACGGCGGCGCGGACCGGGCGGCGTGCCGTTCGATGCGTGGAGGCTGAGCATGTGAAACGCGACACAGTCCCCCGGCTCCAGCGCCCAGGCGAGCTGGCGAAAGCGCTCGGGCTCCGAGTCGATCGCGGGCAACTCGGCCAGCGTGCCATCGGGGAACCATTTGGCCTGATTGTCGCGGAAGGTGCGTGGCATGTACCAGGTGCCCGAATGGGAACCCGCGACGAATCGCAGCGTGCTCTCCAGCGGAACAGGGTCGACTGGCATCCAGAAACTCACGTTTTGCCGACCGCTCACGTTGTAATACGGCTGGTCCTGGTGCCATGGCGTGGGCTGGCGCGTACCACCTTCCTTGACCAGCAGGTGGTCATGGTACAGGCGAACCGACTCGCTTTGCATCAACTGGGCTGCGATGTGGGGCAGCGCCGAGTCTTGCAGAATCTCGCGGTAGGCGGGGTTGTTCTGCCAGGTGCAGAAATCTTCGACAAACCGCCCCGGATCGTCCGCTTCGCTGGCCACGAGGGCCAGGGGACTCAAGTGAGACAGGTTGTGCTCGATGCCCGCTTCCAGGCGCTGCACCTCGACAGGGCTGAGCACACTGCGCAAGACAACGGCGCCGCTTGCCTGGTAGGCTACGACGGTCTCCGGGCTCAGAGGGTGCGAACGTGCCACTGCGATGAAGTCAGAAATGCCTCAGGCGACCAACACCGCGGAACTGGCTTTGCCAGGCCGTTGGTGCGGTCCACCGGAGGTGGTGACGTGGGCAGCACGGCAGGACGCTTGTCATCCCAACGCTTTCCGTGCATTGCGCCAGATGCGCATCCACGGGCTGTAGGCCGCCGGGTCACCACTCGTCCAGCTCATCTGGATGTTGCGGAATACACGCTCGGGGTGCGGCATCATCGCGGTGAAGCGGCCGTCGGCCGTGGTCACGGCGGTGAGGCCACCCGGGCTGCCGTTGGGGTTGAACGGGTATTGCTCGGTGGCCGCGCCCGTGTTGTCCACGTAGCGCATGGCCGCCAGGGCCTTGGCCGGGTCGCCGCGGTGCTTGAAGTTGGCATAGCCCTCACCGTGCGCCACGGCAATGGGCAGGCGGCTGCCGGCCATGCCTTGCAGGAACAGGCTGGGCGATTCCAGCACTTCCACCATGGAGAGGCGCGCTTCGAAGCGCTCGCTCTGGTTGGTGGTGAAACGGGGCCAGGCTTCGGCGCCCGGAATGATGTCGGCGAGTTCGGCGAACATCTGGCAGCCATTGCACACACCCAAGCCAAAAGTACTTTGGCGCGCGAAGAATTCGCGGAACTGGTCGGCCAGCACGTCGTTGAACGTGATGCTGCGGGCCCAGCCAATGCCGGCGCCCAGCGTGTCGCCATAGCTGAAACCGCCGCAGGCGACCACGCCCTGGAAATGCTTCAGGTTGGCGCGGCCCATCTGCAGGTCGGTCATGTGCACATCGAAGGCCTCAAAGCCGGCTTGCGTGAAGGCGTAGGCCATTTCCACATGGGAGTTCACGCCCTGCTCTCGCAGGATGGCGACTTTGGGTCGGGCGGCGTTGATGAACGGCGCAGCCACGTTGTCGGTCGGGTCGAAGCTCAGCGAAACGTGCATGCCCGGGTCTTCGGGCAGGCCGGCCGCTGCGTGTTCCGCGTCGGCGCAGGCCGGGTTGTCGCGCTGCTGGTTGATCTTCCAGCTCACACTGTCCCAAACCTGGTGCAGGTCAACCAGCTCGGCTTTGAACACGGCCTTGGTGTCGCGCCAGACTTGCAACTGGCCTTTGCCCACGTCGATGGTGGAACTCAGGGGGCGGGTCTTGCCGACGAAATGGCTGTGTTTGGACAGGCCGTGCTGGCGCAGCGTCTGCATCACGGCATCGCGCTCTTCGGTTTTCACCTGGATCACCGCGCCCAGCTCTTCGCTGAACAAGGCCTTGAGCGTGAGTTCTTCGCGGCGGGCGCTGACCTGGGTGGCCCAGTTCTTCGCGTCGCCCGAGTCCATGCGGCTGTCGGAGATGCCGTCGCCTTCGAGCAGCAGCATGTCGATGTTGAGCGACACGCCAAT
>JBFHEQ010000077.1:0-9984 GCA_041584075.1 Hydrogenophaga sp. | reverse complement strand
CACCTCCTCGGCACTCAGCGTGCACCCCGCCTTCAGCACGCAGACAGCCTTAACCGCCTCCCCCCACTGAACGTCCGGCACACCGAGGACCGCCACCTGCGCCAGCGCCGGGTGCTCCAGAATGGCTCGTTCGACTTCAGCCGGATAAACGTTCTCGCCCCCCGGCTTGATCAACTCCTTGGCCGGTGAACGCCCGCTGTACCAGAGGTAGCCCTCGGCATCGACGCGCCCCATGTCGCCCGTGTGGTGCCAGCCGTTGCGCAGCGTGAAGGCGTTGTCTGCTTCACAGCGCCAGTAGCCCTGGAACACCATCGGCCCCCGCACCACAATTTCGCCGGTGGCGCCTGTGGGCAACGGGCGGTCCAGTTCGTCCACCACCGCGACCATGTTCAGCGCGGTGGGACGCCCGGCGCTGCCGGGGCGCTCGTCAAATGGCGCCAGACTGACCGAGCCCGAGGTCTCGGTCTGGCCGTAGGCACTCCAGAAGGTCGCCTGGGGACAGGTGCTGCGCAAGCGCGCGATGGTCTCGGGCACATCGATCCCCGACACCACGCGCAAGCTGGCCAGTGCAGAGCCTTGGGCAGCTGCGGCGTCCAGCAGGGCACCCAGCATCGGTGGAAAGGTACCGATCAGGCTGCCCCCGTCCTCGTCGATATGTTTGACCAAACTGGGCGGATCGAAACGTGTCAACAGCAGCGTCGCCCCACCCGCCTGCTGCGTGGCCAGCATGAAACCGATGGCGGCCACGTGAAACAGCGGCAAGACCCCCAGATTGACGTCCGCCGGCGTTAGGTGCCAGGCCAGTTGCGTCTGCAGGCTGGCGGCGATCAGGCCGCGGTGCGAGAGCAGCGCGCCGCGCGGCCGACCGCCCACGGCGGCGGTGTGGATAATGAGCAAACCGCTGTCGTCGGCCAGACCGGGCAGGTCCGCCGCCGACATATCGCGCTCCCGATACAGCTCACTGACGGGTTGCCATGGCGCTGGCGCGACGCCCAGCGTGTAGCGCAGCGTGTCGTCCAGGCCGCGCTGCGGCAGCAGGGCCTGGAATTCATCGGCCACGATCAGCACCCGCGGTGCCACGTCCTCGATGACATAGGCCACTTCCTCGACCGACAGTCGCCAGTTGATCGGCACCACGATCGCGCCCAACTGAGCGGCGGCGCCCAACAGGTCGACGTATTCCAGGCAGTTGGGGGCGAGTATCGCCAGCCGGTCACCCTGGCCCACGCCCGCAGACGCCAGACCGGCTGCCAGGCGCGCCGTGCGTTCGGCGTACTGGGCGTGCGTGACCCGCTGATCGCCGAACACCAGGGCGGTTTTCGAGCCGTGCAGCCCGGCGTTGCGCTGGATGAGATCGTGCAAGGTGAAAGATCGCAAACTCATTAAATGCTCCTGGTTCAGATTCCACTCGCCGGGGACTGTGCCGGCGGCATCACTTCCTGCAGAAAGTCCGCGACGTTGGCGACAAAGGCATCGTTGGCGTCACCGGCAATCATGTGGCCGGCGCCCTTGAGGTCGACAAAGCGCGCACGCGGCAGGGTTTGCACCAGGGCGCGCGCATCTTCTTCACTGATGACGTCGCTGCGCTGGCCGCGCAGCAGCAAAGTGGGGGCCTGCAGGCCGCGCAAAGCGCGCTCGTAGCCGTCCGCATCGCGCCGGTGGTTGTGGTTAGCCTCGCTCATCAGTTGCGGGTCCCAATGCCAATTCCAGCGACCTTGCGCATTCATGCGCAGGTTTTTCTTCAGCCCCTCAACCGGTCCCTCCATGGGTCGGCCCCGATAGGCGGCGATATGCTGGGCGGCCTCTTCAAGTGACGCAAAACCATCGGGCCGAGCCCGCATGAAGCGCACGATGCGCTCGACACCGACTTCTTCCATGCGCGGTGCAATGTCCACCAGCACCAGCGCGTTGATCGGCGGCGCATCGGCGCGGCCCACGGTGGCCATGCTGATGAGGCCACCCAGCGAGGCACCGACCACCGCCAGCGGTGTGCCCAGTTCCCGCCAGATGCAACACATGGTGTCGGCCAGCGTCTCGATGCGGTAGTCGCCATCCTTGGCCCAGGCACTGTCGCCGTGGCCCGGCAAGTCCAGCGCCACGGTGTACCAGCCCGCATCGCCCAGCACCTTTGCCGCCTTGCCCCAGGCATGGCGGGTTTGCCCACCGCCGTGCAACAGCAAAACCGTCGGTGCGCCGACCGTGCCATAGACGTCGGCGACAAGGGGGCCACCAGCAAAGCCAGAAAACTCTCGTCGCTCGAAAGTGCTCATGCGGAAGGCTTGCCTCTTCATTTCAGTAGACAAACAGCGAGCCGCCGGGCTTGATCATGGTTGTCTCGACATAGGTCGAACCGTGATGCTTTTCCGGGCCAAAGCGCAAGACATAGCCCCCAATATCCATGTTCTTTGCACTCTCGATGGCGCTCATGAACCTCTCACGAGTCAGAACCGGCCCGGTGAGCCGGAGCGCCTCAACAAAAGCTTTGGCCGCAACAAACCCCGCGATGGATGCATAGCCGACGTGCTTGTCCTTGTCGGCGGACCTCATCAGTTGGCGGAATTCGCGCGATACGCCCAGCTTGTCGGAGAACGGCGCCGGCATCGTCTGGGTGACGAGGATGCCAGCAGCGTCCTTGCCGAACTGCTTGACCAGGAGGTTGGTGTCCGCCACCGATAGCACCAGCAGTTGTGCGGCCACACCGGTCTTCTTGAACTCGCGAATGAACTCAATCGTCGCCTTGCCGGCCGTCGTCAAAATGACCGCTTGTGGGTGCGCGCTAGCAATCGTTTGTGCCGCAACCGCGGCGTCCCGAGCGTCAGTCTCGATCGCTGCACTCGCTGTCGGGGCTATTTGCCGGTCCCTCATAGCCGCCTGCACGCCCGCAAGTCCCTCCTGTCCGAAAGTGTTGTTCTGGTATGCAACCGCGATGGACTTGATCCCTATCGTCGACAAATGCTGAACCATTTTTTCTGTTTCATTACCATACGAAGCCATCACGGTGAACAGATACCGGTTGGGCGTGCGGCGCAGGCTGTCTGCTCCCGTGAACGGCGCAAACAATGGCACGCGGTGTTGCTCCAGTAGCGGCAGCACACTGGTGACATTGGCCGTTCCCAGGTTCCCGACCAGCGCGAATATCTTGTCCTCAGCAATCAATTTTTCGGTATTGGATAGCGATCGCTGGGGCACATACCCATCGTCCATTTGCACGAGCTTCAATCGGCGGCCGAAGACCCCGTCACGGCGGTTCACCTCGTTGATGTACACCTTGAAACCTTCGCTGAAATCGTTGCCGAGTTCTGCAAGCGGACCGGACAGCGACACACTCTGACCGATCAGGACGGTCTGCGCTGTTACGCCAGTCTCTGCTCGCGCATGCCCGGTCCCCACCAGCGCCACGCAAAGCGCGGCCAGAACATGCACAGTCTGCAGGGTTGTCTGCACGTCTGGCAGCCGAAGCTGAAGCCACGACTGAGGATCGCTCAACGAGTTTGCAAATTTCGATTTGCTCAGATTCATGGATCTCCTTCTGTCTACTCAGGGATTTGGTCAACTCACTTCATGGCAGTCACGATCCCGGGCCCACTTCTTGTTCAAAGTCGGCACCATTGCCCGCAACCTGACCCCAGTCGGCGAAGCTCTTGTAGTTCTCACGCCACGCGGCCAGCAGTTCCTCGCGCGGGAGATCGGCGAAGGTGCCGTGGTCCTGCACATACTCCATGTGACGTCGGCCGCTGACGTCAAATTCATGAAGGACCGAATCGGCGCTGCCGTCGAACTCCAACGGCCGAATGCCGGCTTTCTCGCACAAGGAACGGTTGAAGGCGGGCGTGGCCTTGAGCCATTGACCGTCAACCCACAGCTCGGTGTAGCCGTGAAAGACGAACAGGTCGGTGCCCATCATGTCGTACAGTCGCTTGCTGGTCAGGTGGTTGCGAACGTCGGCATAGCCCAGCCGTGCCGGCACGCCCAGGACGCGGGCTGCCGCTGCCAGCAGCGCCGCCTTGGGCACGCAAAAGCCACGCCCGGCCTCGATCACGCGACTGCCCTTCAAACCCTTGACCGTGGTGTCAAAGCAGTAGGGGTCGTAGAGAAACTCGTCGCGCACGGCGTAATAGAGCTTGACCGCGATCTCGCGCGGCGCCATAGTAGGGTCGGCCACCCGGCGCGCGAACGCGATCACCGCCGAGTGATCACTGTCCACGTAGCAGCCGGGCGCGAGATAAGCCGACGGATCGTTCGAAGGGGTGGTTGGGGTTTTCATAGTCACGTCCATGTCATTGATCCTTGATGCTCAGGCACTTGGGCGGTTCGGCCAACACAAAACCTTTGAAGGGTTTGGACCGATCATGGGCCTGCAGTTTCCAGGTCGGGCGGGCATTGGGCACGCCACCATCGACCCGGATGCAAGAACCCGTGATGAAAGACGCCGCCTCGCACAGCAAAAACACAATCGCCGCCGAAATCTCGGCCTCGGTGCCATAGCGTTGCATCGGCACCTTGGTCTTCAGGCTGCGCAGCTCCGCCTGCATCTCGGGGCTGTAGGTATCAAAGCCGCTGCTGGCAATCCAGCCAGGCGCCACGGCGTTGACACGCACGCCGGCGCAGGCCCATTCGCAAGCCGCCGTCTCGGTGAACGACAGCATGCCGGCACGCGCCGCGCCGCTGTGCGCCATGGTCGGCATGCCGCCCCAGATGTCGGCAATGATGTTGACAATGGCGCCGCCATGGGACGCCATGGACTGGTTGAAGGCTTCGCGCGCCACCAGAAAGCCGCCGGTGAGGTTGCTGCGCACCACCGCATCCCAGCCCTTCAGGCTGATGTCCTTGACCGGCTGCGGGTACTGGCCACCCGCGTTGTTGACCAGACCATCGATCTTGCCGTGCTGTGCGATCACGTCGGCGATCATCGCCTTGACGCCCGCCTCGTCGCGAATGTCGCAAGCGCGGATACTGGCCAGGCCGCCGGCCTGCGTGATTTCGGCTTGCACAGCTTCCAGCTTCTCGATGCGGCGACCGACCAGCGCGACGCTGGCCCCGAGGTTGGCCAGCTCGTGCGCGGTACAGCGGCCAATGCCACTGCCACCACCGGTGACGATAACGGTTTGACCTGCAAACAGGCCAGGGCGGAACACGGAACGGTAGGTAGGTTGAGACATGATGGACATTTCCTTTCTGTGCCCTCAGGCTCGCAGCATGAAATTGCCGTGGCCAAGGGCGATGGGCTTATCGGGGCTGGATTGCCATGCCTGGATGCGCAGGTTCGCCACCCGCTGGCCCAGCTTGACCATCACGACGTTGGCATAGGTGTCCTGCGGACGGCCCGAGCGCAGGTAATCAATGTTGAAATCGATGGTCTTGGGCAAGTCCCGGCTGTCCATGTGCCACAGCAGGTAGAACAATCCGGCGCATTCCAGAAACCCTCCGGTGGCACCGCCATGCAGGGCCGGCAGCATGGGGTTGCCTATCAGTTTTTCCTGGAAAGGCAAGACGCAGGTGAACTCCTCGCCCTTGACATCAATTCGCAAGTCCAGAAAACGTGCAAAGGGCACAGCCTGGATCACTTCGCTCCAGTCACCCTGGGCGCGCGCATGGTTAATTTGTTCGGTCCAATTCATCGTGGCACCTCCTCGTTGCGCAATACCGGTCGCCCGGAAGTAAACATGTAAATGCCGACTGCGGTGGCTATTGGGTCGTCCGACGTGTCGTGGTAGGCAGCGCCGCGAACGAACGCCAGTTCTGCAGTGAACTTGTAGCAAACAGCCCCCCCCAGAATCGCACGCCCGGGCGTGGCGGGCTTGAGGTAGTCGATTCGCAAGTCCAGCGTGGCCATCGGCCGAATCTCAGGCAGCTTGACGAAAATCGAGAATCCGAACGCGGCGTCGAGCAGCGCAGTGATCACTCCGCCATGTAAAACCCTGGTCTGCGGATCGCCCACCAGTGCTTCCTGGTACTCGACTTTGAGCACGCACCAGTCGGTGTGCACTGCGTGCGGCAGGAGGCCCAGTTCGCGGTTGTACGGCGACACATGGGCGAACTTCTGCCATCGCTTGGCGATTTCTTCTTCGTTGATAGTGTGTGTTTCTGTCATCTCGACATGTCTCCAGACAAGGTGAGGGTGGGCTCTTCGCCGGCCGCCGTCACCGGATACCAGCGGGTCGCGGCTGGCGTTTCTTCATGGCGCACGTAGCCGGAGCGCTCCAGCCACAGCAGGTGCGCCAGGGTTTCGCCCATGGCCAGGTAAGCATGTAGCGGGTCGCTCTGCGCGCCATAAACGGCGTAGCCGAGTTCGGTGGCGTTCATGCCCCCCGCACCCAGACGCGCCATGAACTTGCGCAGCGCCCGCTGGTGATGCGCCACCAGTCCATGCGCGCGCTCGACCCCGGCGTGGTAGACGCGTTGGTGGGCTGGCAATACGTACTCGATGTCCAGCCCGGCAATGGTGCGCAGGCTATCCAGGTAACGTGGCAGCGGATCGGTTTCCCCATAGGGCCAGACACCGATGTTGGGTGTGATGCGCTCGAGCAACTGGTCGCCCGTGAGCAGCAATTTCAGCTTGGGCTCGTACAAGCAGATTTGTGCAATGCTGTGCCCACCCAGCACCAGCACGTCAAAAACATGATCGCCGATGTGCAAGGTCTGGCCGGCTTCGAGCGGCTCGACGTGAGTCGGAACGGCACAGGCCATGTTGCTTTGCAACACCCCGCCCACCACCTGTTGCGCATCCTTGGGCGCCACCCCATGGCGGCACATGAAGTCGATACAGAACGCGCGGTCGTCGGCGCTGACCACGTGCGTCTGCCGCGCCACCGCCACCTCTTCCTCGCGCATCAGTATCGGCGCCCCGGTGCGCTCATGCAGCCACACAGCCAGCCCGAGGTGGTCGGGGTGGTGGTGCGAGACGATGATGCGCGTCAAGCCAGCCGCCAGCGGACCTGCCAATGCGCGCAGCCACAAGGCCCGCGCCGCCTCGCAATCGGCACCAGTATCGAACAAGCACCATCCTTCACCATCGCGAATCAGGTAGATGTTGACGTGGTCGATGCCGTAGTCCACCGGCAGCGTGAACACAAGGATGCCGGGCAGGACCTCCTTCAGCGGCAGCTCGACCAATCCGTCAATGACTGAATTATCCAGGGAGGTACTCATGCTCACAACCGCTTCGCCACTTCTTCGAGCATGACCTCGGTGGCGCCGCCGCCGATGGCCTGGACGCGGGCGTCGCGCACCATGCGCTCAATGGCCGCTTCGCGCATGTAGCCGAAACCGCCGTGGAATTGCTGGCAGTCGTACAGCACCTGATTGACCAGATCGCCGCACAGCGCCTTGACCATGGACACCTCCTTCACGCACTCCCGCCCCTGGGCGTCGAGCCAGGCCGCGTGGTAGACCAGTTGGCGCGCCGCCGCCACCTGCGAAGCCCGCATGGCCAGGCGCTGGCGAATCGCGTGCTTGTCCCACAGCGTGGCGCCGAAGGCCTTGCGATCGCGCACATAGTCCAGCGTCAGCTCGATGGCGCGCGCGGCCTCGCCCATGGTTTGGGCACCCAGCACCATGCGCTCGTTCTGGAAGTTGCGCATGATCTGGTAGAAGCCCTTGTTCTCTTCGCCCAGCAGGTTGGCGGCCGGGATGCGGCAGTCCTCGAACACCAGCTCGGCGGTGTCGCTGCACAGCCAGCCGCTCTTATTGAGCGCGCGCCCGACCCGAAAACCCGGTGTGCCCTTCTCGACGATGAAAATCGAAATGCCGCGCGAGCCCTTGGCCGTCGGGTCGGTCTTGGCGGCCACGAAGTACACGTCGCCATGCACGCCGTTGGTGATGAATATCTTGCTACCGTTGATGACCCACTCGTCACCCTCGCGCACGGCGCGGGTGCGGATGCCGGCGACATCGGAGCCGGCGTCGGGCTCGGTCACCGCCACGGCGCAGATTTTTTCACCGCGGATGATGGGCGGCAGGTAGCGCTGCAACTGTTCCGGCGTACCGAAATTGGCCAGGTGCGGCGAGGCCATGTCGGTGTGCACCATCACCGTCACGGCGAATCCGCCAAAGGTGGAGCGGCCAAGTTCTTCGGCCAGGATGGCGCTGTACACGGTGTCCAGTTTCGAGCCGCCGTACTTTTCGTCGTAACGGATGCCCAGATAGCCCAGCTCACCCATTTTGCGCAGCACCGCGCGAGGCACCATGCCCTGATCTTCCCAGGGCGCGGCCTGCGGCACCACTTCCTGCTCGACGAAGCGGCGCAGGTTGTCGCGGAACTGCCGGTGTAGCTCGTCAAAATAAATCGGGTCGTTCATTGTTTTTCCTCTGTTTCCATTGCTTCCATCACTACCAATACATCACCGCCGCGCACGGCGTCGCCGACGCGGCAGCGCAACTCGGCCACCCGCCCCGGCGCCGCCGCGCTCAGCGTGTGCACCATCTTCATGGCTTCCATCTGTACCAGCGTGTCGCCCGCATTCACCGCCATGCCCACACTGACCTGCACCTGCGTCACCAGGCCGGGCATGGGCGCGAGCAGGCGATTGCCGCCCCGCTCATCGGCGCCCGCCGCGCCCTTGAGCGCACGCTGCCAGCGGTCAAGCCGGCGCCAGGCCCAGGTGCCGCCCGGGCCGGCCAGCCATAGCTGCTCGCCTTGCGTGGCGTGCTGTGCCACCGCCACCGTGAAACGGACCGTCAGGCCGTCGCGCTGTAACGCCAGGGTGTCGCCGACCAGCGTCGCCGCCAGGCTCAGGTCATGCTCGCCAACGCGTACGCACCAGCCCTCGCCCTGCGGCGAGACGCTGACTTCGTGCACCCGGCGCTGCCCGTCTTCAAGCAGCACCGGGGTGCTGGCCGCACCGGGCACCCGCCAGGCCCCGAGCGACTGCCAGGCCCCAGGCGACTTCTGCCCGGCCGTTGCCTGCGTGGCCAGCACGCCGTGCAAGGCGGCCGCGGCCATGGCCAGCCCATCGTCCGCGCACGGCTGCCAGCCGGCGGGAAAGGCGCGTTCGATGTAGTGGGTGCTGAGTACTTGCGCGAAGTGCTCGTGACGCAGCAGATCGGCCAGAAAGCCAAGGTTGCTGTGCACGCCGAGCAGCACCGTGTCGTCCAATGCCGTGGCGAGCCGGCGCGCGGCGGTCGGCCGGTCGGCAGCATGGGCCATCACCTTGGCCAGCATGGAGTCGTAATACGGCGAGACCTGGCTGCCGACACGCACACCGCTGTCGACCCGCACACCCTCGCCGCGCGGCTCGCAGTAGCCGATCAGGGTGCCGATCTCGGGCGCGAAACCGGCCGCAGGGTTCTCCGCGCAGACGCGCGCCTCGATCGCGCAGCCGCGCTGCGACAGGTCCGGCTGGGCGAAGCCGAGCGGCTCACCAGTGGCCACCCGCAGCTGCCATTCGACCAAATCAATACCGACCGTCAACTCGGTCACTGGGTGCTCGACCTGCAGCCGGGTGTTCATTTCCAGAAAGAAGGTGTCGCCGCTGCGGCTGTCGTGGATGAACTCGATGGTGCCGGTGCTGTCGTAGCCCATGGCGTGCCCGATCGTCAGTGCGTGCGAAAACAGGGCCTCGCGCACTGCGGGAGGCAGGTGCGGCGCGGGCGCTTCCTCAATCACTTTCTGGTGGTTGCGCTGGATCGAACATTCGCGTTCGAACAAGTGCACCAGGTGCCCGTGCTTGTCGCCCAGCAACTGCACTTCGAGGTGGCGTGGCTCGTCGAGGTAGCGTTCCAGCAGCACGCGGTCGTCGCCGAACGAAGCCTTTGCTTCGCGTCGCACGGTATCCAGCGCGGCCGAGAAGTCAGCCGCGCTGCGCACCACCCGCATGCCCTTGCCGCCGCCGCCGGCCGAGGCCTTGATCAGCACCGGGTAGCCGATGTCACTGGCCGCCGCCTGCAAGACCGCAGGATTCTGGTCGTCGGCGTGGTAGCCCGGCTCCACCGGCACGCCGGCTCCGAGCGCGATGCGCTTGGATTCGATCTTCGAGCCCATGCGCT